>CANNJG010000051.1 GCA_947504795.1 Legionellaceae bacterium | reverse complement strand
TTCAAGCTCGTTGTCTTGCAGTTCTTTGAAAAAATTGCACAACACAATGATAAATTAAGCACATTGTTGACTAAAAACTTCCAGATCATTGGTGCGTAGAAACCGAAAACTGATTTGCATTGGGTATATATCGCAAAAGAACCAGACGTCCGCACTGTCAAACCACAAAAAATTATCTCAAACATCCTGTACCATGAACGACAACCATTCTATATTTTATCTTTTTTACCAAATCAGACAACTTTGAACTATATTTAAATTAAACGTCTCTTTATATTATGGCCTAAGGTTCAACCGACATTGAATTCGACAGGACTTGGTAAAACCCTGAGGCCGAGGTAAATTAATTAATTCCGTTCGAATAGGATAAGGCATGTGCAGCAAGTTATTATTAATAGGTACCTTGTTAACCCTCTATTTCACTGATCCGAGTCAAAAGATTCCGAATCAGGAAAAAACTAATCAAACGTTGTTATCATCAACAGAGATAAAACCCAATCTCCTCATTACCCCAACTTCAAGCCCCGAAAACATTGCACAACATACAAAATTGTTAACCCAGTGGTTTCAGCAAGAATCATTTCACTTAAGGGATCAGGTCATCGACTATCTTGTTTCCATTCTCCAGTATGCGTATACCCAACCGATTGAGCACAGCAACATCCTTACGTTGATTGATTATTCTAAACCTGCGAATGAAAAACGCCTCTGGGTATTCGACCTCAATACTCAGAAACTCCTGTTCTATACCTATGTTTCGCATGGTTTAAAATCCGGTACTTTAGAATCCAATTATTTTTCCAACCGTTTTGATAGCAAAGCCAGTTCTATCGGTGTGTATAGAACCGAGAAACCCTATTATGGACGACATGGTTTGTCTTTAAAATTAAATGGCTTGGAACCGGGATTTAATGATAATGCCGATTCGCGCGCAATTGTCATGCATGGGGGTTGGTATGTGGAAGAACCATTTATTTTAAAATACGGCCGCGCTGGACGAAGTTGGGGGTGCCCTGCCGTTTCAGATCAGTTGGTAACGCCCATCATTAATTTTATCAAAGATAAGTCCTTATTTGTTGTGTATTACCCTAGTCCAATATGGGCAAAACGGTCTAAATTCTTAGCACGAGCGCAGCAACCAACACAATCTCACCAAGAATCCTTCCTAGAACCTATTCACATTTCTGAATTACGAGATGATATTTTGTTAGCTCAACTTGTGGAAAAAAATAAATACCATGAATCCGAAGCCATTCTAGTTTTACCAACTAATCGCTATGCCGCATTATTTCAAAAACCCTATCCCTTAAATCGCATGTTACGGCGTCAAATTGATAATCAAGAATATATTGCTTTATCTAAAGAAGAATGTAACCAATTAATAGAGCGCTCAACTCTGTTAACCAACACAATCAATATGTATGAAGATATTGCGCTAGTTGTCCCAGAAATCGTCATGTCACATGGGTATTATGCGACTGAGATGCGCAAGATAAAGGTTGGGGCCATCAAAAAAATTCGTCATGACTCACACACCGCTTCTAACGAAGCTTATATCATTGATTTAGATAATCAATCAGATTTACGTATCAAAACCAGCCATAAGTTTATCCGGTGGTTGGGTTTATAATCATAACAGTACTGACGCAAAATCCCGAGAGATTGAGACGGATTTAAGATTTAATGGGAGGGTGATGACTAAATGACCTCATTCAATACTAAATTCAACGAAGAGATCGGGTTTTTGCATAAGTCCTGATGAGATCTCAATTAAAATCCGAGAAATAACGCTCATACAACCTATCATAAGTACCATCTGCCATAATTTGGTGAATCGCCTTATTGATGTCTTCGATTAATGGTTGATACTTCTCAGTTGCCAAAATACCGTAGCCGTTCCCGGTTTGAACCGGCTCTCCTACCATCCTATAGAGTGAACTATTGTTATAATACCAATAGTCTAAAGTAACTTTATTTGAAAAAATAGTATCTACTTTATGAGTCTCCAACGCAGATAATAACTCGGCCATATTGTGGTATCCTTTAATTTTAAGCTTCGAATTAAAAATGTGTTTCAAATACATATCCTTAGCTAAATTTTCTTGAAAAGCACCGAGACTCACACCGATAGTATTATTAGAAATGTCCACGAAATTCTTAATCGACGACGATTGTAGTGTCATAAATTGAGCATTACTAGGCAAATAAGGCAAGCTAAAAATTAACCCTTCTAACTTAGTATTCGGAATAATAATCGTATTAATCGCCAAATCAATTTCTGTAGATTGGAGCTTCTGAATAATTTGATTCGCCACAACTGCTTGATAGGCACATGTTAAATGTAAGCGGGAGCAGATTTCATTCATAATATCCACTTCAAATCCAATAAAGTGGGATGAACTATCTGTCTTTCGAGCCATGGGCGGGTTAATTTGATCCGTGCCAATGACCACTGATTCCGCATGGCACGGACCATTCAATAGAAACATTAGCATACCACTACATAAGAAAATCCATTTCATACGATAGTCCTTTATCACTGGCGACCACCATGTTCAGATCAATCGCGTTATATCCTAAACATAAAATGCCACGAACGCCATCAACAAAAATCCAATAATAACAAAGCTAAAATAACGCAAATTGCAGCATCTTTCTACCATGACACATTGTTCTAAACCATGCAAGGTTCCAAGATAAAGAAAAGTACCTGCTGATGCCGCTAACAAAATCGGATCAAAAACCGTATGCGTTCGCACACCATGGCCGAAGTGCCAACCGAGATAAATCCCGAGGGGTGTCATGCAAGCAAATAACACAAATAACACGATACTCTGTGAAGAGCGCAAAGAACATTTTGCCAATTGCACAGCAATCGCAAAGCTTTCAGCCCATTTATGCGCAATAATTGCCAAATATAACATAATCGCGACTGAGTACTCTTGGCTAAATCCTAAAGCAGCACCCAAAATCAAGGAATGTACCGATAACATCAGCCATGCAAATAAAGCAAAAGCAGGATGGTTTGCTTTTTGATGATGATACAATTCGCGACCCACATGTTCAAACCATAAAAACAATAAGAATACTAAGCCGGTAATCAAATACGCAAAGGGATAATGGTAGCCTTGCTGGTTAAAAGCGTTATGCGATTCTGGCAACATATGCAGTAATCCCGCGCCTAAAAAAACGCCTGTAGCTAAGGTTTCGCCAATAGGAAAATCAAAATACTCTGCTTTTTTATACCGTTTTCTAAAAGGATACCACCCAGCTAATAAAATCATGACAAATGCTGAGCAAGCAAAAAAAAGCTTCATTGTTGCAGTAGCCATTGATCACACTCCTCGGTTAGGACTGACCAGAATTAACGTCCAATTCTGGCTAGATCCTTATTTCTTTTCAAGAAGGAAGCGAATGCTACCTACCTTGGGATAATTAAGTAAATCTTGGCGCGTCTGCTTACGCAAGACACTCCATTGCTTAAACGGCTCAGTTACTTGAACATCAATTGCAATCGTGCCATCCAAATAATGCAATATATAGCCATGAATGGCAGGAAAACGCTGCGACCAATCATTTAAAAATGCATCCTCAAGCGCTACTCGACTCGGTAAATCTTTAGAAGGAGGAATTAATTCATCATCCTCAGGGTCGACATGAACGACGACATCTTTCACACGATTAATCTTAGACATCAAACTATAATGAACCCGTTGCGCAATCTGGTGACCTTCCGATACAGAAATCCAAGGCGCCACTAAGATATGCACATCAATTAATAGATCCGAACCCATTTTTCGGTTGCGTAATTGATGTATTTTAATCACGCCATCAACCTGGTTGATCGCACAAGTAATCTCAGCGATTTGTGTTGGATCAACACTCGTATCGACCAATTCCTTCACTGAATCCCAACCGTAATTGATACCCATTTTAATAATCAAACACCCCACAAAAATCGCTGCAATCGGATCTAAGAAAGTCCATCCAAAAAAGCTAGCAATAATCCCAAGCAACACAACCAATGACGCTGCTGAGTCTGAGCGGTGATGCCAAGCATTGGCGAGAATCAAAGCCGAATTAATTGTTTTACCCACATGTCGCGTCCGATAAAATAAGATTTCGTTCGCAATGATAGAAAAAATCGCGATAGGCAAGGCTAATAGGTGTGGAATTTGAGTATTTTGGTGCAAAATATGCTCCAATGAATCCCACGCAATCCCTAAACCTGTGAGAATTAATAACAGCGCCAGGAGCAATGTCGCAGCGGTTTCAATACGCTGATGTCCGTATGGATGAGAGTCATCTGCATCCTGACTACCGTACTTGGACGCAAATAAAACCATGACGTCAGTTATTAAGTCTGCAAAAGAGTGCAACCCATCTGCGACTAGGGCGTGTGAAAAGAAGAAAACGCCGCCTAGCACTTTGATTATTCCTAAAACAGTATTCGCCCCAGCCCCGAGGAGTGTAATCAATTTAGCTTGATTATAACGATGGTTATGACTCACAAGAGGACCTATTCAATTAATTTTAGAAATTCTAAACGACTGCTCGGATTATCGCGCATTTCACCGAGCATAACCGAGGTTGTCATGGAGGAATTTTGTTTTTTAACCCCACGCATCATCATACATAAATGTTTTGCTTCCATAACAACAGCAACACCTCGAGCACCTGTGATCGACTCAATACACTGTGCAATTTCAACGGTCAATCGCTCTTGGATTTGTAAACGCCGCGCGTAAAAATCAACAATACGAGCTACTTTAGACAATCCCAATACCTTGCCATTGGGTAAATAGCCTATATGACAGGATCCAAAAAAAGGTAATAAGTGATGCTCACATAAAGAATACATTTCGATATTTTTAACAATGACCATCTCGCTCATATCCGATTCAAATAAAGCCTGATTGATAATATCATCCAAGCTTTCTTGATAGCCTTTAGTTAAATACTGTAGTGCTTTAGCGGCACGCTTAGGGGTATCCACTAATCCTTCTCGCGTCGGATCTTCTCCAATTTCCTGTAAAATCTGTTCAAATGAGTGTTGCATAATTCTTCCTCTTAAAACAGGCGACTCAACCCGGCGGCCAAGTCATCTGGCGACCGCCTAATAGGTGCAAATGAATATGGAAGACAGCCTGCCCTGCATGTTGATTGACGTTAAATACCAACCGATATCCCGATTGATGACATTGATTTTCTGCAGCCAATTGCTGCGCAACAAGAACCATCCGACCTACTAACAATGCATGCTGAGGGTCCACATCGTTGATGGTCGCAATATGCAGCTTAGGGATAATTAAAATATGCGTCGGCGCCTGCGGTGAATTATCACGAAACGCCATCATATCATCAGCGTCATACACCACATCAGCAGGCAACACCCCGTGCACAATGTTACAAAACAAGCAATCCATGGTTCATCCATAAAAATACAGCATTATAAGTCAAATATGCGTAGGCATACAATGAAACAAGCCAAGTTCATGGATAAAAAATTCGACAAATGCGTGTATCTTTAGATATAATAGAGGATTGACTAAGCGGGCCGTTAGCTCAGTCGGTAGAGCAGAAGGCTTTTAACCTTTGTGTCGTAAGTTCGATTCTTACACGGCCCACCATTTCAAAAACATACATGAGTGTTCACTCTCTGAAGTCTTTCTCAATGTCGTATAGCCCTTGAGGCTTTTTCTAGAGTCGCAGAATTAGAATTCAGATAATAAAAATTCGTATATCGCAGTAGGGTCGGATAAGGTAACGTAAAAGATTTTACGTTACCTTAAACATCCTGTCTTGAAAGAACCATCCTAGTTCTTTTCCTTGTGCAAGCTTGTCATCCCTGATTTTTATGCACTATTTAATAAATATAAAGCATGACGATTTTATAGTCACCTAGATATTAACTGAATCTCTTGTAAGAAATATCTCAATTTTATCGGAGCAGCGCGTCAGAACTGTCTAACAAGTATACGCGCGTTGTCTCCCCAACGGCGTGGGCAACCCCGTGCATTGGTCGCCGTCAGGGATAAACTCTGCTTTAAATTTGGAAAGTTTTCCCTTAAGCGTTTGAAAACTTTCCAAATCAGGATTAATGAATTTATTGAGACTTTTAACGCCCATTACGTAATATAATGCTAATCCGGATAAGATAAAACCGATCGCTAACATAGCCCCTAGAGGCGAAAAAAAGGAAAGATGCAACAACGAAAATACAAAATAACTATCCGTTATGCTAGAAAACGCGCCAAATGCAATGACGGCATATTCTAAACACAACATCTGCCAGCTAAGCTCAGGTTCCTCCATTCGCTTCAATTTTTCTAATAAATGCTGATTGAATATGTTTTTGCAATTGCTATACGCTTGGCGATCTGAGGAATCAAACTGCAACGATGTTACATGACTCAAAGCCCGGTTGATCGCTTTTACGGCTTGTCTTTGTTCCACATAGATTTGGTTTAACAAACCAATCTCTGTCGGTTTATCTTCAATATTGATTGCACTTTTTAAAAAGGACACATCAAATGCATAAAAGAAAAGACTATCGAGCACCACAAACAATGACGATAGCGTCATCAATACAATCGAATTAATATGAGGGATCAATAGAAAAAGGGTCGAGCCAAATAAGTAGGAACCTACCGCGCGTTGTAAGGAACCATAGCTTAGGATGAAAAAATAAAAAACGCGTGTCAATAGTCCTGAATCATAATTCGAAGCTTCGGGGGAGGTTTCTGCGTGTATTGATCTTCTTTCAAGCCTAGCCGCTAATGCGCGCATAATCATTAAATTGTTGTGTTCTGTTTGGATATCCCTTACATAACTCGAACTGTCTGCGGTTAATGATTGAAATCCATTCATTAACGATAATAGATCCGATTTCGAATCGTTATCAACGCCAGGAATAACTAAGTTAGCGTGCTGCATGTGGGTTCACCTCGAATTGAATAATCATATCGTACACCAATATTGGACAATTATCAATCAATTTATGATTTTTATTGTTTCAATAAATTCAAATATTTGACAAATATGAGCGGTGTGCTATAGAAATAACAGGAGTTAATCGTTTTAAGCTAGAAAAAGCAGAAGCCATCATAATCGACGGTCAAAATGTGATAAACGTTCATATGTTTAATCGAGATGCTTCGGATTAGATGGATACTGCGTTGTCTAGGTGTAGGGAGACCATCGTGTCAAATCGAATATTTGCAGAGCGATTAAATGCTGAATTGGATGACATTGGCATGCCACAACGCATTGATGAACGTATTGAAACGTTTTCAAAATTCATTGAATTACCCAGATTCAAAGCACAAGCTGTCTTGAACGGCATTGAAATACCTAGCGAGGAGGTCTTGGCATTTTTAGCCAATCAATTGGAAGTCAGTGTCGCTTGGCTACTCGGAAAAGACAACGATCGTAAGCACTAAAGTCGCCATTTTGAATTGGGTTTTTAACAACGCGTCTCGACGGGTGCAAATTTTAGACGTATTGACGACAGAACTTACTCAAAACCGTTTTACCTTACGATGACAATAAGGAACCGCTGGATGGTGCGCGTAATACCCTTGATGTTCTGATTCCGCCTTCCAAAATACGCTGGCCTCGTGTAATACAGTTGCTACTGCAAAGCCATTGCGCTCCAATCGCCCTATCAACTCTTGAGCTTGGTCCAGCTGTTCTAAATTATAATAAAACACAGCACTCTGATATTGCAGACCCCGATCCGCCCCTTGACCGTCTTTCTGCGTAGGATCATGGATTTCAAAAAACGCTTGTAAGACTTGGCGATAGGCCACCTTAGCTGTATCAAAAACAACGCGTACGGCTTCATAATGGCCGGTATCCCCCCGGCAAACATCGGTATAACTGGGTGAGGCCAAAACCCCGTGGGTATATCCTACTTCTACTTTCAACACGCCTGGAATTTGACCAAAATAATACTCGACCCCCCAAAAACAGCCCCCAGCAACCATCGCTTCATCGGTATACATAACGGATTGGTCGGTCACAAAATCTAAGGATAAAGCGTTTACACAGTAGCGTTGATTGGTAGCTGTGAAACGTTCTCCGCGAAACACGTGCCCCAAATGAGCCTGACAACGTGCACATCGAATTTCAGTCCGTTGCCCATCGGAATCCAAAGCTTCCGTCACTGTATTTGAAATAAACCCATCAAAACTCGGCCAACCACATCCCGCATTAAATTGTTGTGGCGTACGAAACAACGCTGACCCACAACGCCGACATACATAAGTTCCTGAGACCGTTGTATCATTATATTCGCTGCTAAACGGCGCTTCGGTGGCTTGATTGCAGATAACGTCATGCGCTGTTGGGATGAGTGACGCAATTTTATCCGTATAAGTTAGCATGCGTTATCCTTGAAAACGTTTGTTGGCACCCATTGGCTTGGCATTTTTTTCGGTATAACGAATAATCTTTTTCGCGATATCTACTTCGGTAGCGGACTCAATACCTTCCAATCCGGGCGATGAGTTGATTTCTAGCACTAAAGGACCTTGATGAGAACGCACCATATCGACACCAGCGACGCGCAATCCCATCGTTTTTGCAGAAGCCACCGCAAGCCGGCGCTCTTCAGCGGTTAACTGCACTTTCATAGCCACACCACCCTGGTGAACATTCGCCCGAAACTCACCGTCTTTCGCTTGACGTTTAATTGCCGCAACCACTCGATCGCCGACCACTAAACAACGAATATCGGTACCGCGGGATTCTTGAATAAATTCCTGCACCAAAATATTAGCCCGCATTTCTTTAAACGCATTAATAATACTGACTGCGGACTGATGACTGTCCGCAAGAATAACCCCTTTGCCTTGTGTGCCTTCCAATAGCTTGATCACTAAAGGAGCGCCGCCAACCATACGGATCAAATCTTCGGTATTATCCGGCGATTGCGCAAACCCCGTAAGCGGCATTGGGATCCCTTTTCTGGCTAACAATTGTAACGAGCGAAATTTATCTCGAGAGCGTGCAATCGCTATAGACTCATTAACCGTGTACATCCCCATGGTTTCCAGGTGGCGTAATACGGCCGTACCATAAAACGTATTTGATGCACCAATGCGCGGAATCACTGCATCGAAATGAGCCAGAGGCATACCCCCCTTATAATGAACCGTGGGATTGGATGCAGCCACGTTCAAATAACAAAACAGAGGATTAATAATGCTCACATTATGTCCGGCTTCAACACCTGCAGATACCAAGCGTTTGTGAGAATAAAGGTCCGGATTCGTCGCTAGAATCGCAATTTCCATAGATTTATGTATCCTTATTTACTACTTAACAACTTGTAATCGTGCGCGAGATCCGCAGCATGATGAGGTGGCGTAAAAAACGCGACTAACTCTCCTTTGGGATTAATTAACATCACAGCACCACTATGCTCGATAGTATAATGTGAAACGTGCTGAGAGATAACCATGCGCTCATGAGCAATCCCTAAATCTTTTAACAACGGCTGAAGCGCTTCTAACGAGCCGCTCGCACCCAGAAAACCTGGGTAAAAACCCGTGACATATTGCATCAAACGTGCTGAATCATCGCGATCCGGATCTAATGTAATCATCACCACCTGCGGTTGTGGTACTGCTTTTTGATTCGCTATCTTTCTAGCCATGGCGCTTAGTTCCGCCATCGTCAGCGGACATACTGATTCACAGTGGGTAAATCCAAAAAACAAAAAAGTCCAGTGTCCTAGCAAACGCTGCTGATTGAACGCTTGATTCTTCGTATCTACTAAATCGAACGGCGGTAATGCTCGCGGCATTTCGAGGGCTGTCGCTTGAATCAAGGGCATCGGGGTAGGTGCTTTAGAATACCAAGTTTCTGCCAAGACACCTAAACCCATCAGTACTAGCGCGGCTATCAACCAAACTACAGGGCGGCGTTTCCTGATCATCATGACCTCTCTTAAACGTAATGGTCTACTAACAATAATACAAATAACATCAGCAAATAGACGATAGAAAATCGAAATGTGCGCATAGCTATCTGTGGGCTATCACATCGCCATAATACAATAGCCCAGTAAATAAATCGCGCCCCTAACAACCCAGCGCCTAACAAATAGATCCAACCACTCATCCCTACCACAAACGGCAGTAACGATACTAAAAACAATAAAACGGTATACAATAACACATTTAACTTGGTATACCGAATACCATGGGTTACCGGTAGCATTGGAATATCTGCCTGCTGATATTCTTTGAACCGATAAATCGCTAAAGCCCAAAAATGTGGGGGGGTCCAAGTAAAGATAATAAGCACCAATAACAATGCTTGAGGATCTAAATGATTCGTGACGGCTGTCCACCCTAATAACGGTGGCGCAGCACCGGCTAATCCCCCAATCACAATATTTTGGGGAGTCGCGCGTTTTAAATATCCGGTATAAATTCCTGCGTAGCCAATTAAGGTGATAAAGGTTAAAAAGGCTGTCAAGATATTGACAAACACGCCCAACAACCCCAATCCAATAACACCCATCGATACAGCAAACCAAATAGCTTGAGATACGTCAATACGACCCTGTGCCACCGGTCGTTGTTGCGTGCGCGCCATCAACGTATCAATATGGCGATCTACAATATGATTGACTGCCGCGGCAGAACTCGCGGTCAAAGCGATGCCTAATA
>CANNJG010000050.1 GCA_947504795.1 Legionellaceae bacterium | reverse complement strand
TAGTTTTAGCGGTCTTAAGACGCATGCACGTCAAGCTTGGCAAAAAAGCGAACAAAATGAAGCTGCGAGAATTGCCATCGCACGCGCGTTTCAAGAAGCCGTCGTCGAAACCTTAGTGTTTAAATGCCAACGCGCCTTAGAAACAACCCATATCAAACAATTGGTTGTCGCAGGCGGCGTAGGCGCGAACCGGATGCTGCGTCAGGGGTTAACCAAGATGATAGCCAAGCATCAAGGCCAACTCTATTTCCCACGCCAAGAATTTTGTACGGACAATGGCGCAATGGTAGCCCATGCCGGGTGTTTACATGTGTTGGCGGGAGAATCCGATGCTTCATTGAGTATCGATGTGCGTGCACGTTGGCCATTATTCGCGGATACTTAAAATTCTTCAATTTTCATCAGAACGACTTCAAGTATTTTTTCTTGGATACTATAATCATAAAATGATTTCATCGCTCTTTTTTGTCAGAGAAAGGCTTATTCAAAAGATCAAGCATACTCATGCCGCAGTGCATCCACCAAGTTTGGATATCGAAATTCGTAACCGAGCTTGGTTAAGCGCGTGGGTAATACACGTTGGCCCTTGAGCAGCAGGCAATCCCCCATCTCACCAAATAAAATTCGAATCATAAAAGCAGGCATTTTCAATAGCAATGGGCGATGCATGGTCGTCGCTAATACGCGTGCAAATTCGGCCTGACTCACGGAGTGGGGGGAGGTGAGGTTAAATGCTCCTGTTAACTCAGGATGGTTGAGCAAGAAGATGATTGCGCTTACAACATCATCAACATGTACCCAGGACATCATTTGACTGCCGTCGCCGATGATACTCCCCAATCCCATATAAAAGCTCGGTGTCAGCTTTTTGAGGATCCCATCCCCTTTCCCAATCACAACGCCAAAACGCGTGGTTGTTACCTTTAAACCATAATCAATTGCGGGCTGCAGCGCTTGCTGCCAACGAATCCCAATCTCACTCATAAAATCACGGGGGTGTTCAAAATCAATAGGGCTATCCTCATCCAGCGCCGTATTATCTGTATTGTCTTGGATACCGTAGATCCCCACCGCGTTTGCACACATAAAATGCGGCTTGGCTTCCTGTTTGAGGGCCCAATCAACCAATACAGATGTTGTTTTAACCCGAGATTCAATGATTTGTGCTTTAACACGGTCGCTCCATCGCGCGGCAGCAATGTTATAACCACACAAGTTTATGACGGCATCATACGTGCTAGCCTTTAAATCAGGCAGGTTTTCCCAGGTAACGGTATGGATAGGTTGGGTAAAATAGCGATGGAGGGTTTCTATATTTCGCCCTAATACCGTTATGGTATGGTTTGATTGCAATGTCGTTACTAATTTTTTTCCAATGAATCCAGTGGCGCCTGCAATTAATATATTCAATCCATTCTCCCTGTGAGCGTTTAACACACTTTCTTGCAAGCATAACAGAATAAGCGCTGGTGCAAAACTCCGCAGTCGAGGCGAATTGCGTCAGTCCTGAGATTATCAAGAAGATCCGAGCACGGACCCTCAGTTTTTGTGCTACGCTTAAAAATATATCTTCTGAATTGCATCGCTTATGACTAAATCCATTGTCAGCTTTACCTTTTTAGGGACGACGCACCACCGTGATACGCATAATACGGTCATTTTAGAATCGTTTAAGACTATCGAGTCCTACGCATCTCAGAAAGGTTCTCCGGTGGTCGCCAGATTATTTGATGGTCCAGGCTGCAAGGGGAGTCCCGACCATCCTTGCCCAGGAACTTATATTTATGCAAACAAGATTAAACAAATTGCGCCTGCGGCCGTTATATCCAAATGGTTATGCGATTCGAAACGATTGATTTCTGCTATTACGGGAAATGGGGTAGAAGAATTATTATTAGAAGCGACTCTGTTTTTGGAAGAAGTGATTCAAGGTAATGGAGGGGTGGTACCTGAAACCCTGAATTTACAGGGATTTAGTCGTGGTGCGGATAATTGTGTGCGCTTTGCTAATATTATTAATCGCTTACATCCGAGTATTAAAGTCAATATCTGTATCGTCGACCCGGTTCCCGGTCCGTTTCGACGCGATCATCCTGATTCTTTTATTATTCCCAATAATGTCCAGGATTTTAGAACAACCCTGATGTTAAATGAGTATCGACGTCCCTTCAAACCCCAACATCCCGGACGTTATATTTTCCAGAATACCGAAACCCGAGTTAGTATTCATTATTCTACAGGGGCGCATGGTGCAGGCCTCGCTACGAAAAAACGAAACGATCTGATGCCTTATACAACGCAAATACTGACGCAGGATACATTGCTGAAATTCAATTTAGAACATGGGTCATTACCAACAGGCTCAGCGATTTGTTATCGACATCAACATGAGTCAAAGAAATATGAAAAGGCTCGGTTAGCACAACCTCTGGAAATTTTATCTGATGCCGTGCGCTTTCAAATTCTGTGCAAATCGATGGATATATTTAGAACTCTTCATAAGCGCGATTCAGCGCAATATCATCTTTATTTTCGAACTATTTTAAGAAATAGAATGGATATATTACTAGGCTCTGACTTATTTTTAGATAAAGAACATCGAGAGTTATTTAAACGCACTTTTCCTGCCACGTTTAATTGGTTTTTTGAGAAAAATTACACGCCAAGCGGTCAAATCCACTACACGCAAGCAGACGTTTTTAAAGAATTGAACGATTTAGTTCATCCCAAATACGGACTATTTCGCAAGGAATTGTTGAAAAAATTCGGAATGCAGGTTCCTAACTCAGCTAAGGATATCCCGCGGCCACATGGCCGACGTCAATCCGAATCCTTTACTTTTCAGAGGGCGTTGGTATCAGATGAGTTATCGTATTTACGCTACTCCTTATCCAACATTATGAATTACTACTACTATCACTGTGCTGATAAGGATGTGCTATCTAATCAGCAGAGAGTCCAGATTAAAGAAATGTTAACTGAGACACTCAAAAACGATGACGAGACCGCACTTATCAAGCTGCGTGAGTTAATTAGCAAGATTAAAGCAACTCCAAAAACTGGATTTATATGCCAGAAAGTTTCAAAAATTATCCACGATTCAGAAGACTACATTTTGATTGTTCACCAGAACTTGAGTGTCTTTAAAGAAAAATTATCCGCATCTGAAAACGAGCTTTTGACAAATGTTTTGGATAAGATTAACAAACTTGTTGACAATAATTTCCAAAATAATTATCAAAAAAGGTTGGAAATTAAAACCTATCTGACTAGTTTTAAGGCCAATCTCTTGAGCCGCTCTGTGAATCTGACTGAGACTTTACTAGCGGTTCGTGAGCTGTCACGGAGGCTAGATATTTTAGTCGAGCCTAGTTATGGCGAAGCCACCGATCTGGATAAGATTATTTATGAATTGGAGTGTTATGTGTATTGGCGATCATTTTTGTCCTACTATTTCCCCGTCTGGTTACCCAAGACAAAAACGCTTATTTTGGCCGAAGAAATGATAGGAAGTCTGCGAGAAGCAAAAAGCAACGGAGGGTATTTGCTGCAAGTCCAGAGCATCCTAGAAAATGCAAGCAGGGGATTGGCTGGTGGCGGCTTAGACGCAAAAAATGGCGTCGGTTGGATGGCACACATTCGATTTAAATCCGACTATCTCAATACTCTCATTTTGAAGCATCTAGAAAAAGTCGCTAGCACTACCTCTATATTTTCTCACCCACTGCAGGATGATTTGGGGCCTTACCCGCCGGCTTTGAAATAAGGGTGACAGGATTTTTTGTAGGCAGGGGTTCGGTGGTTTTTGCCGATAAAATAGTTTTATGCAATACTTCCGGCTCCTCACGGACCAGGCGGGGGAGCAAATAGCCCGGTAATTGTTGTTGCAGGGCTTTGAAAATTTCCAATGCACGGTCTAAAGGAAGGTCGAAATGTTGCGTTCCAGCGACTTTATCGAGTACATGTAAATAATACGGCAATACGCCATAGTCGAAGAGGCGTCGACTTAAACTGGCCAAGACCTCAGGGGCATCATTCACGCCTTTTAGAAGAACGGATTGATTCAGCAACGTCCAACCAGCTTGTTTCATTCGCATGCAAGCGTCCTGCACGCTACTGTCTAGTTCTTGCGGGTGATTACAATGGATAACTACCACAATCTTAAAGCGTTGCGTATCCAAAAGTGCAAGGAATTCAGGTTGAATGCGCTCTGGGAGGACAATCGGTATACGTGTATGCAAGCGAATGGTCTGCACATGCGGTACGCTGCTCAATTGGTTCATCAGCGACGCTAGCGTTTGATCGGAGGCCAATAGCGGATCACCCCCACTCAGAATAACCTCTTGAATCGAAGGATGTGCGGCGATGTATGCACAGGCTTTTTGCCAACCTGCTTGTCCAGGATTATTGTCGGCATAAGGAAAATGACGTCGAAAGCAGAAGCGACAATTGATGGCACAAATGCCTGTTAAAGTCAGTAATACGCGGTCGTAATATTTATGAATTAATCCCGGCACTGGGTTCGCGTCAATTTCTTTTAACGGATCGGTCACGTAATCCAGTGACGCTTTGAGTTCTTGTTCATGCGCCAAAACTTGTAATAAGAGCGGGTCAACAGGGTTCCCTGGTTGCATACGTGCGGCAAAGCTGCGCGGGACCCGAGTTTTAAAAAATTTTTCAGCGCCAGCTGAGCCCAAATCAGAAGGTAATTGCAGATATTCGAGCAATTCATGCACAGAGGATAATCCTTCTGCTAAAATTTTTTGCCAATAGGGTGCAGGTTCTCGCATTCAATTCACAGACTTGATAAACTACGGGGACTTTATAGAAAACTCGATTAAATCGCAACTACGGAGCACATCCATGGCCAATTATAATACTAATGAACTTAAGAACGGACTGAAAATCATGGTTGATGATGCGCCGTGCAGCATTGTGGAATGCGAGTTTGTTAAGCCGGGCAAAGGTCAGGCGTTCACGAGATTGAAAATTCGAAACTTGAAAACTGCGCGAGTGGTCGAACGTACTTATAAAGCCAATGATACCTTTACGCCTGCTGATGTTGCCGATGTTGAAATGCAATATTTGTATAATGACGGGAGTCAATGGCATTTTATGGTTCCTGATACGTTTGAGCAGTATGCGGTAGATGAAGCAGGGGTGAGTGACGCGGCTAAATGGCTAAAGGAACAAGATACCTGTGTGGTGACCCTATGGAATAATGCGCCTATTGCGATTGTCCCTCCAACATTTGTGGTGTTAGCTATTACGGATACCGATCCAGGACTTAAAGGCGATACCTCGGGCGGCGGTGGCAAGCCGGCAACTTTAGAAACCGGTGCGGTAGTGCGTGTGCCGCTGTTTGTGCAAGTAGGGGAATTGATCAAGGTCGATACTCGAAATGGTGAGTACGTCTCTCGAGCGAAAGAAAGTTAATCAGTCTCCTTCTTTCTAGGATTACGCGTATTGTTTTTCAAAGACCTTAAAATCTTGCTCCAATTGCCACTGCAATTTGGCTTTGGGGCTATTCTTAACGAAGTGTAAGCACGATCGACTATCCAAGAACTCACATGCTTTGACTGGAATATCTAAGCGTGGGTTGAACCACAGACTTTGGCCTGGAAGAAAGGCGTAAGTAAGCGTGTTTCGGTTGATGTTTTTTAAAGTAGTATAGCTCAGATGATAATGTGAGACGGCATCAAAATATTCATTGGTAAGTTCCGTGCGCAATATTCCTTCATCGTCGGTGGATAGGACAACCGGAACGTGATGGTCGAGATAATACGGCAACGGATGCTGCGTGCCGGCAATATTGAATAGTAAGCGATTGCTGGTTAAGTTGGTTTCTACGGCAATCCCTTTGTCCGCCATCAGCGCAGCTAATTGCTCGGGGTGAGGTTCTTCGCGGATGTCAAGTCCATGGCCAATGCGTTCTGCCTGTCCCAGCATAATGGCGTCACGAATAGGCGACTGAACGGCGTGCAAGGCCACTGCTTTGGGAAAGAGTTCGCCAGCATGTAAGGCAATGTGGACTTTGGGATAAAGCTTATGTAGTTCGTTGAAAACATCCATTTGCTGCGCATAATCGTGTTGTGCGACGGGATCATCTTCCACCCCTACTAAATTTACAGCAACGATAGTGTGCGAGCGTTCTGCTGCGACAAATCCGACGAGCGCATCTGCAAAGAAGGTATCGTTAAATCGGGTTCGGCGGACGTAGTAGTGATAATTGATTTGAATCTTGCAGGCGTCTTGTGCCGGGTTGGTCGCACAATGCAATAAGTTGCGCGCTGCGGGCAATAACTCTTGGCTTTGGGTGACAAGGCGAACCACATAACGCTGAAAGGCTTGATTCGCTAATAATCGTTGACGTTTGTCTTCAAAGGTCTTGGCCGCGGCAATATCTTTGCTAAAGGGTTGGTTGTCAGGAAGTCCAAATAGGATGATTTCGAGATACAATTCATGTTGTTCAGCGGCTTTTTTTAATACAGCGGCTAATAACTGTGCCTGGATCTGGGATTGAATGATGAACAACTTTGGAAAAATGGAATGAAAATGCTCATAAGCGGATTCGTTGGTGGGTGAAAAGTCCTTCATGGACCAGGCATGCACGGTTTTATCAAACAACGCGGGATGTTTTAAGACATCGGGCATGGTCATTCCTGGGGTTTCTAGCCTGCAGAATTCTGAGGCCATGGTCTTTGAATTCAAGCAGACATGCGTTCGCCTAGCGAGATATAGCATGGTTTCAGCATAGATTGAACCGTCAAAATGGTAATGCAATTCCCCCCCTTTGGGCATGGCTTTTAAGAAGTCATACAGTGCGCTGGGGTTGGTCTGAAGTGTTTGAAATTGTTGTTCAACCGAAGCATAACTGGCAGTACACCCGATTAAGAACCCAATGCCTAGGAATTTACAAATCATACCAATGATTGTGGTTTTGATGGTCATACAGAAGCGTCTATCCTGATAATAGCCTTGGATTATCGCATACTCATGACTATACATCTACTGATAAACTCGATAGAATTCAATGTTAGCTTATTACGAGGCCTACGATGACCGAATTGATGACTGCCCCCTCTTTATCCGCATCAAATTTGGGTAAAACGGTGGCCTATGATGGGCGTTATAATCCTAAATGTTTATTTCCCATTGAGCGTAAAAATCAAAGGATGAGCTTAGGCATTACCTCCGATACGTTGCCCTTTACTGGATTTGATGTTTGGAATCATTACGAAGTTTCCTGGCTGAATCAAAAAGGCAAACCCATCGTTGCGATAGCGGAGATTAGCTATCCGTGCGAGTCGCTTTACATCATTGAATCGAAGTCTATGAAGCTTTATTTCAATTCTTTTAATCAAACAAAGTTTAAGCAACTGAGTAATGTCCACATGACAATTGAGCGGGATTTAACGCTTCAAGTGGGCATGCCTGTTCAGGTGAAGCTCACGGAATTATGTGATCTGTCCGATCAATGCTTAAACGCAAGAATGACGGGGATATGTTTAGATCAGTTGGATGTGGCCTGTACGAGTTTTTCAGTGGATCCCAGTTATTTAACGACGACACTCGATACGGTGACAGAAACGGTATTTTCTAATTTATTAAAATCAAATTGTTTGGTCACGAATCAACCGGATTGGGCCACCGTGCAGATACATTATACCGGGCCACGTATCCGGCATGAAGGCTTATTGCAATATTTGGTCTCTTTTCGTAATCATAATGAGTTTCATGAACATTGTATCGAGCGGATTTATGTTGATATTATGCAGCGTTGCCAGCCCGAGGATTTGGTCGTGTATGGGCGTTTCACGCGACGCGGAGGACTCGATATTAATGCCTTGCGCAGTCGCTCTCCGGTTGCGATGGATGGGATCAATATACGCTTAATCCGGCAATGATAGGGTCTCTCAGAATCCTACGTCGCGTCCGTTCTAAAAGAACAAGTCAAAAATTGAATAGGTGAATCCCATATGTCTACGCTCATATTTTTAATAGCCTTCATTGGCGCTTATGGTATCGGTTCGATTTGTTCTGCCGTAATTGTTTCTAAGCTTTGCCATTTACCGGATCCGCGTACGCAAGGATCGCACAATCCTGGTGCTACCAATGTATTACGCTTATCGGGTAAAAAATATGCGATTATCGTGTTGCTAGCAGATGCCTTAAAGGGATTGCTTCCGGTGGCATTATTGAGCTTTTTGCATCTTATTCCGCATGATTTGGGATATATCGGCCTAGCCGCGATATTAGGGCATATGTATCCGGTGTTTTTTCAGTTTAACGGTGGAAAAGGGGTCGCCACCACATTGGGTGTGTTGCTGGGATTGAATGGATTATTAGGATTAGCTGTGATCGCCACCTGGTTGCTGGTAGCGGTCATCACTCGTTATTCATCATTGGCTGCGCTTGTGGCCATCCTATTGTCGCCGTTATACGCGATGGGATACGGTTTTGGTCATCTTGTATGGCCGTTATGTCTGATAGCGATCGGTGTAGTGTATCAACATCGTGAAAACATTCAGCGTTTGATGGCGGGCAAAGAATCAAAAATTAAAATTTAAACCTAGCCCATGTTGGGTAAGTATTTTTATTTTGGCCCGATATACGTAGACGTTTAGCCTAATTGCCTAGACGACGTAGCCAAATTTCAGCTAATATAGCAATAACTTTTCGAGTGTCATTGAGAACCATCATGAAGACGGCTGAGACAAATCTTCTTGTGCCTGCGCAGTTATGTCTAGATGCTGACAATGGTCACTATGTCTGTAAAGGCCACTGGTCGACTTTGAATGTGGGGAACGTCTTAAAGGAATTTTCGGCTATTGCATGGCCGATCTCAACGCTGGTTACGATAGATGGACAAGGCATTGATTATTTTGATAGTTCGGGTGCTGTTGTCCTTCTGCAATGTGTTGATAGTTTGAAAAGCAAGCAGATACAAACCGAATTGGTTGGTTTTGCGAAGCAGTATTTAGATTTGATTGAAGTTGTCACGCATAAAACTGCTAATATTCATTACAACCCTCCGGAACCCAAAAATCGTGAGGTCTTTTACAAGATCGGTGCCGAGGCCGCTTTTAAATATCATCAGGTTAACGGATTGTTGGTCCTTATTGGCGATGTGACCTGTAAACTACTCTTGTTATTTAGACGCAAACATCGTTTTCATATGCCAAGCATTGTGTCAAACATGGCTTCTGCTGGGTTATCTGCTTTGCCGATTATTGGCTTATTATCGTTTTTAATTGGGGTGGTCCTGGCGTATCAAATGGGATTTCAGCTGGAAACATACGGCGCTGTTAGTTTCATTGCTTATATCTCCGGCATGTCGATTTTTAGAGAATTCGGACCACTTATCACCGCGATTATTATTGCCGGAAGGACAAGTTCAGCGTTTGCGGCGCAAATTGGTTCTATGAAGATTAATGAAGAAATTGACGCGTTGCATACGATGGGATTATCGCCGACTGAACTCTTGGTGGTTCCGAAGTTACTGGCTTCTTTAATTATGTTCCCTTTGTTAATTTTTTGGTCTGACTTTTTCGCAACGCTGGGTGCGATGATAATGTCCAAATATATGTTGAATATTCAATATATGGAGTTTTTATCTCGGTTACGCGATTCTGTTGGTTTGAAGCAATTGATGTTAGGCTTATATAAAGCCCCTGCATTTGCTATTTTGACTGCGTTAGTCGGGTGTTTTCAAGGATTTCAAGTGGGTAACAGCTCGGATAGTGTCGGCAGCCAAACGACCCGTGCCGTGGTCCAGGCGTTGTTTCTGATTATCATTACCGATGCGGGGTATTCTGTGATTTATCGTTGGTTAGGGCTTTAAATGACAGCGCCAATGATTGAAGTGACCGGATTGAAAAATAATTTAGGAGGCCAGTGGGTCCATAAAGACATCAATTTTACGGTTAATAAAGGTGAAATTTTCGCTATTATTGGAGGAAGCGGCAGCGGAAAGACCACCATTTTACGCAGTTTGTTGATGCTCATGCAGCCTACCGCAGGTGAAATCAGAGTGTTTGGTCAAGATATTCTGAGGATGAACGAAGACCAAGCCAATAAGATTCGGCAGCGGTGGGGGATGCTTTTTCAACATTCGGCACTGTTTTCAGCGTTGACCGTGTTGGAAAATGTGATGTTCCCCTTGCATGAATTAAGTCAATTAGATGAGGTGATTATGCGTGAACTTGCCATGTTAAAAATCACCTTAGTTGGCTTGCCGATTGAATCGGCCGGAAAATTTCCAGCCGAATTGAGTGGCGGTATGCAGCGCCGTGCCGCGGCGGCACGTGCAATTTCGATGGACCCAGAGTTATTGTTTTTAGATGAACCAACGTCAGGATTGGACCCATTCAGTGCGAAACAATTCGATCATTTATTGGTATTTTTACGAGATGTATTGAATTTAACGGTCGTTATTGTCAGTCACGATATAGAATCATTAAAGCGCACAACGGACCGGGTGGCTTTTTTAGGAGATGGGGTGGTGGTGGCTATTGCGCCGATCGATGAATTGATGCGTAATCCTCATCCTTTAATTAAAGATTATTTTAGTAATGTTTAGGGGCTTCGGACGTGTTAAAAGAGCCTAATGGTATCACTGAATAGGAGCATTGAGTTTGGAATCGAAAGCAAATTATACCATGGTGGGCATTGCTGTCGTGTTTCTGACGCTTGGCTTAGTCGTA
>CANNJG010000049.1 GCA_947504795.1 Legionellaceae bacterium | reverse complement strand
TTTATATGATCTACCTGTCGACATGTTAAACGCCATACCGACGGTCGCGCCGTCTTTAGAAGATGCCATTCAACACTTAGAGAAAGATCACGCATTTTTAATGGTTGGAGATGTATTTAGTTATGACTTTTTACAATCGTGTATCGCATTACGCAATGAAGACATTATGAAGCTCAAACATTTAGTCCACCCATTAGAATTTGAAATGTATTATAGCGATTAAACTAACTGCCCCAAGACGTCCTGAACCTAAGCGCCAATGTTGGGTGCGGCGGTTAAGTAAGGTATACAGGTGATAAACCCATGATTGAAAGTGACCGTTTGGTAAGCTTGGAAACAACCTCATCAGAAGAGGTATTTGACCGAGCGATCCGTCCATTAAATTTAGCGGAATATATTGGTCAGGATGACGTTAGAAAGCAGATGAGCATCTTTATCGATGCAGCACGTAAACGCCAAGAAGCGCTGGATCATGTCTTGATTTTTGGCCCACCAGGATTAGGGAAAACAACGCTTGCTAATATTGTTGCGCACGAAATGGGCGTTAATATGCGCCAAACATCAGGTCCAGTCCTAGAGCGTGCGGGTGATATGGCGGCTATTCTTACTAATCTTCAAGAAAATGATGTGTTATTTATTGATGAGATCCACCGCTTGAGTCCGGTTATTGAAGAAATTTTATATCCGGCGATGGAGGATTATAAACTAGACATTATGATTGGAGAGGGTCCTTCTGCACGATCCATCAAATTGGAGTTGCCGCCCTTTACGTTGATCGGCGCAACCACCCGTGCAGGATCTCTGACGTCGCCTTTGCGTGATAGATTTGGTATTGTGTTGCGGCTTGAATTTTATTCTGTAGAAGCGTTGACGAAAATTGTACATCGCTCAGCGCGTTTACTGAAAGTGAATACGGAACCTAGAGGCGCGCATGCTATTGCGCTGCGTTCACGCGGAACGCCTAGAATTGCGAATAGATTGTTGCGTCGGGTGCGTGATTATGCCGAAGTGAAAGCAGATGGTGTGATCACTGCAGAGGTTGCAGCCAATGCTTTAGATATGTTGAGTGTGGATCATCATGGGTTTGATGTGATGGATAGAAAATTGTTAATAGCGGTTATTGAGCGGTTTTCAGGTGGGCCTGTGGGCGTGGATAGTATTGCGGCAGCTATTGGTGAGGAAAAGGGCACAATTGAAGACGTATTAGAACCGTTCTTAATCCAACAAGGTTTTTTGATGCGGACTGCACGTGGTCGCGTAGCCACACCATTGGCCTATCAACATTTTGGTTTAGACATACCAAACGCTGCGGATATCTCGTAAATGCTTGAGAAAGATTATATAATAGCCTACCGAGTGTATTTTGAAGACACGGACTTGATGGGAATCGTGTACCATCCTCGATATTTGTTTTTTTTTGAGCGCGCGCGTACGGAAATGCTTCGACACCAGGGAATTTCATTAACGACTTTAGCGAAAGTGGATCTGCATTTTGCGATTCGAGATGTGCATATTACATATCATTTTCCTGCTCGTTTAGATGATTGGCTAACCATTCAGACGACGATCGAAGAAAAGAAAGCGTGCACCCTACAGTTTAAACAAACGATGGTGAATCAAAACAAACAACTGATTTCTGAAGCGTGGGTAAAAGTGGTGACGGTCGATCACAATCTAAAACCAAAACGCTGTCCAAAATCGTTATTAGGAGGAGGTTAAACATTATCATGGCAAATCATACGACTATTTTAGGCTATTTTTTTCAAGCAGGATTGATTGTTAAGTTTGTCATGTTAATTTTATTGACGTCTTCAATTGGTTCATGGACCCTTATCATTCAGCGCGCGTGGTTTTTTAAACATAAAAAACAACAGTACGAACAGTTTAAGCAACAGTTTTGGGGCAGCAGTGATCTAGGTAAACTGTATACTGAACTTGAACAAAACAAAGAAGAGCGTCTCGGTTTGGCTTCGGTTTTTTATGTTGGATTTAAAGAATTTTTACGAATGAGTGGTCATAAAGATGGGGTTGTTTTGGAGTCTATCCAACGCGTCATGCAAATTAGCCACTACAAAGAAGCTGAACGCTTAGAAGAGCACTTGCCAATATTCGCATCCATTGGTTCATTAGCTCCTTATGTTGGATTGTTTGGAACCGTTTGGGGTATCATGACCTCTTTCCAAGCACTCGGTCAGGCACAGCAGGCGACGATTGCGATGGTGGCCCCTGGAATTTCTGAAGCATTGGTCGCTACGGCATTTGGGCTGTTCACCGCTATACCCGCAGTGATTGCTTATAATCGTTATTCTACTCGTGCCACAGGACTCTTGAATCGGTCCGAAATATTCCAGGATGAGTTAGTGGCGTTAATTGCGGAGCAAAGTACATCAAAGGTGGTAGGGTAAGATTATGTTGAAACGACGAGTAAGAGCAAAGGGACCTATCGCTGAGATAAACGTCGTTCCTTATATTGACGTGATGTTGGTATTATTGGTTATTTTCATGATCACAGCGCCTATTTTAACCCAAGGTGTGACGGTAGAACTGCCGAAAGCAGCTGCTGAGGCGGTGAAAGCCGGGGATCGAGAACCTATTATCGTGTCTGTGAACGCTACGGGTGATTATTTTTTGAATATCGATGCCAATCCAGAGTTACCGATCAATCCGCACAATCTAATGGTGAGAGTGGCGGCCGAATTAGCGCTTGCAAAAGAATCGAATCAAGCCTTGAATGTGCTTGTCAAAGGGGATCAAGGCGTGGCGTATGGTCGTGTCGTGTTAGCGATGAGCATGTTGAAACAAGCGGGTGCTGAACAAGTGGGATTAATGACAGATACGTCTGAGTCGCAGGAAGTTGTAGAGGTGCAAGAATAATGATGGCTATTAATTATCGAACAGCGCTGGCAGCTGCTGTGATATTTCATCTGATTTTAGTTTTATTATTGACGATGGAAAATCGACATACCCAATTTGTCGTCAAACCTGGAAATCAACAAATCCAGATAAATGAAACTAATTTAACGATGGATAATCAAGCGACAGAATCAGTTAAAGCGGTGAGTGTCGATAGCCATGCGGTTGAAGAAACGATACAACGGTTGCGAGAAGATAGGGAAGCCAAACAGCAGGCAGAAATAGATCATCAGCGCGCTATGCAACAACAATTACGGGTTGCGGAGCAAAAACGCGTACAAGAACAACGTAGTCTGGAGCGTCTAAAGAAAGAAGCGGCACAATTAGCAGTCGCTCAAAAACAAAAACGATTAGCTGAAGAACAACGTCTTAAAGAGTGGGCCCAGCAGAAAGTCCAGCAAGAAAAAAACTTGGCGGACCTAAAGCATGAGCAAGCACAATTGAAACAACAACAAGCATTGGAACAAAAAAAATTAGCAGCCATACAACAGAATAAAACTGCGGAAGCGCTTCAAGAACAAATGCATTTAGCACAACAAGCTGCCGCTAAAAAAGCAGCTCTAGCCTCGCAACAGTCCGCGCAGATGGCGGGTGAAATTAACAAATATAAATCGTTAATCATTCAATCAATTAGTCAACATTGGATTTTGCCAGAGCACGTTAATAATCAATTATTCAGTCAATTCAGAATAAGGTTGGCGCCAAATGGCGCAGTACTGAGTGTGAGTTTAACCCGCAGCTCAGGTGACTCAATCCTAGATAGGTCTGCTCAGGCAGCTATTTACAAAGCGTCTCCGTTACCTGTGCCATCCGATCAGGTGACGTTTAATTTATTTAGAGATATTAGTTTAACCGTTCGACCGCAAAGTGTTAGAGGATAAAAAAGATGTTGAAACGTTTATGTAAGATTTTATTAATAGTTGCTAGCACGGTCTCATTGCGAGCTATCGCTTTAGATCTAGAATTAACCCAGGGTATTAATGCAGCTATTCCAATAGGCATTTCGTCATTTGGTGAGGATGAGCGCGCTCGAAATATTCGTGCGGTTGTCACCAACGATTTGAAGCTATCCGGTCAATTTAAAGTCATGCAAAATCCAAGTGGTGCCGCGACACCGCTTAGTTATTGGCAGCGTGTAGGTGCCGATTCAGTCCTATCTGCTCGTGTCACCCCTTTTGGGGATGGACGTGTTGAAGTTAGCTTTGATCTTGTTGATGCTGCCTCGCAAGGTCGATTGTTGCTGAATAGGAAATTTGTTGTTAGAGAAAACCAATTGCGTTCTCTGTCACACCATATTAGTGACCAAGTCTATCAACAATTGACCGGAGAGCGGGGTGTTTTTTCGACTAAAATTGCCTATATTATGGTGCAACGCAGTTCAGGAGATCGAGCTCGACATTCGTTAGAGGTCGCAGATATGGATGGGTATCATCCACAAAGCTTGTTGGTGTCTACCGAACCCATTATGTCGCCAGCTTGGTCACCTGACGGTCGAAGTATTGCTTATGTAACCTTTGAAAAAAAGCGTGCGCAGATTTTTAAAGTAGATGTCGCAACGGGGCAACGTCAATTGATTACAAGCTTTCCTGGTATTAATGGTGCGCCATCTTGGTCTCCTAATGGCCGCGAATTAGCGGTGGTATTGTCCAAAGGTGGAGCGCCAAAACTCTATTCAGTCAGTTTGGCGACAGGTGCTATGAAACAACTGACATTTGGAGGTTCTATTGATACGGAACCGCGTTATGCACCGGATGGCAGGTCGATTTTATTTACCTCAGGAAGAGGTGGCACACCTCAAGTGTATCGTTTAACCTTAGCAAATGGTCAAATTACCCGTATGACTTTTGATGGTAACTATAACGCAAGACCTTCTTATACACCGGATGAGCAATCCATAGTCATGCTTCATCGTGATAATAAAAATTTCAATATAGGGGTCCAATCTGTGCGAGGTGGACAAGTGACGACGTTGACCCATTCGAGCATGGACGAGTCGCCAACCGTAGCGCCTAATGGCCGCTTGATTTTGTATGCAACCCAGGAGTCTTCGCAAGGCGTATTGGCTATGGTATCGATTGATGGACGCATTAGACTCAAGTTTCCATCACGAGATGGGGATATTCAAGAACCCTCGTGGTCGCCTTTTATAGGATAAAGTGATGGTGACCATCTATACGGATGGTGCATGTAAAGGCAACCCCGGCCCTGGCGGCTGGGGTGCCATTTTGCGCTATCAAGACAGTGAAAAGGAAATTAAAGGCGCAGAAGTTTTGACGACCAATAATCGTATGGAGCTAACTGCTGCTATTGAGGCCCTCCGCTTGTTAAAACGTGGCTGTCGTGTTGATTTGTATACGGATTCCAATTATTTACGTCAAGGTATGCAAACTTGGCTGGCGCAATGGAAAAAAAATAACTGGCGCAACTCGCAAAAAGAACCGGTGAAAAATGCTGATTTATGGACGATATTAGATGAATTAGCTATGGTTCATGATATTCACTGGCACTGGGTCAAAGGCCATTCTGGACACCCTGAAAATGATCGTGCTGATGCGTTAGCGAATGAAGCGATTGTGGCCTTGCAACAAATTTAAGAATCGTTTTTGCTCGCATACTCGCGTTCCTCCAAGATTTTTACACCATCTAGACTAACCAAACGGGTGCAACAACTGTCCTACTGGTTTTAAAAGCTTAGTTAAAAATGAAGTTTTGTGGTGAGCTTTAATTTGAAACACTTTATGTGTGGACAATTTTTCCATAATGTATGCATCGCTGGTTTGCAATTTATCCACAAGATTCATATTGATTGCATCGGCTGCTAGCCAATGTTCACCGGTTGCAACCTTATCAATATTTAAGTCAGGACGATTAGCCAACAAATATTGTCGAAAATTGTCATGAATGGCTTCTAAATCTTCTTTGAATTTCGCGCGTCCTTTGGGGGTATTTTTGCCAAATACGGTTAACGTGCGCTTATATTCGCCTGCAGTTAGGAGTTCAACATCGATATTATTTTTTTCTAACCAACGATGAAAGTTGGGTAATTGTGCCACCACACCAATGGAGCCAATGATTGCAAAAGGCGCGGCAATTATAGTATTGGCAACGCAGGCCATCAGATAACCCCCGCTGGCTGCAACTTTGTCAATGCAGGCGGTTAGTGTGATATTGCGATCTCGCAATCGTTGAACTTGCGAGGCAGCTAATCCATACCCATTGACGGTCCCTCCCGGGCTTTCTAAGCGCAGTAATACTTCATCTTTTGGGGTTGCAATGGCTAAGATTGCAGATACTTCTTCGCGCAAAGCGTCGACTTGTGTGGCTTTGATATCACCATTGAAATCAATCACAAATAAGGTCGGCTTCAAGGTTTTTTTAGATTTCGGACGTTTGGTTTTTTTCTGTACTATTTCTTTTTCCATGCGTTTCAACAGGTGCTCATAGTCTTTGTTTAGTGACGTAATGGTTAAGGCTGTCTTGGGTTTTCGGTTTAGACTCAACATCCCAGCCATTAAAGTCAATGCGGCAACTACTAAGGTTATGGCTTTCAAAAAAAACAAACCGTATTGTGCTAAGAACGCCATAACTTACCTATGAATGTGTATAAGATTACAAATCCTACTCGAAATTTGTCTGGCAAGCTAGTATGATAAAAAATTAGGGTTTGTTTCGCGCTAGAATATGTCCAGTGGACAAGTCGGCAGAGGTAGAAAGGTCGGCGATAAGCGCGGTTTTCATTGTCACAGAACAATTAAGGATCTTATGTATGGAAAATGGACGTATACCCTCATCTTTTAGAACAGTCATAGCCATGGTTATTTCTTGGTTGTCTTTGTCCGCATACGCCGTTCCCTGTTATTTAACCTTGGTAAAAGACAGTTGTTGGAAAATGTATGACGTGACGGTTGATATAAAGGATGCTGAAACGAATAAACAGCTCGGATCAATTATGGTCCCATTAGGTACCGCTTGGGGCCGTCAGACATTTGAGTGTTCGGGCGGCGAAACGCTTGCTTTATTTGCAAAATTTTCACCCGCATTTTGGTCGACCGATGAAGACAGGGTATTCTCCGGGCAACGATATTGGAAACTACCTGATGCGCTCGAGCCTGGTGAGGTCGCTTGGAATGTGACCGTTTGTTATCCTAAATATTTTGCGAATGTCCCCTTGCCACCTAATGCTACCTCTAACTGCATGTGTGAAGTAGATAATATTCCTAAAATCAGTCCGTAAGTGTCGCGACTTCTGCTCGAGTCTCTTTGATGCGATTGTGTGCGTCAACAAAAATGGCTTTAGGCAGATAGGTAGAACACAGCTCATCCGCGAGCTGTATAAAAGAAGCGATGATAATAATGTCGCCGAGCGTGACAAGGTGGGCTGCGGCACCATTCACACAGATGTGACTTGAGTTAGCCGCGCCTTCAATGGCATACGTTTCAAAGCGCGTGCCCGCCGTCACATTCCAGATATGCACCGCTTCATAGGGTAGAATGTTCGCGGCTATTAACAATTCTGGTGCAATCGTAATACTTCCTTCATAGTCTAAATCGGCATGGGTTACGCGAGCGCGGTGAATTTTGGACTTTAGCATTCTTCTATAAAACATAGTATTTGGGACCTTTAATGTAGGATGGGCAAAGAAGCACGTCGACGTTCCTACCCTTGACGGATAAAGTGCGGCATTATACTGCATTTTATTAACATTTATAACCAGGACTTACGTAATGAAGTTTGCCGCATGAGTCTAGCTACCCGGCGACATACAAGCTTGTCCGGCCATTTACATACCTATCCATACATAGTACCATGCAATTAGTGTACACTAATTGCATGGTACTATGTATCAAGAGAAAAAAAGAAGCGTAGGCCGCCCAAAAGGCATAAATGTCTATGGCGAAGCCACAAAACCCATGAGAATCCCAATGTCAAAAATACAAGATGTTTTGACGTTTCTTCAAGGGCACATATCTTCATTTGAGCTCCCTTTATACGTTAGTACCGTTAGTGCTGGATTTCCATCGCCAGCGGATGATTATATTGAGAACAAACTTGATTTAAATACCTATCTTATTAAGCATCCAAGTGCCACTTTTTTTCTTAAAGTATCTGGCGATTCTATGAAAAATGCTGGGATTCAATCTGGTGATATGTTGATTGTAGATAAAAGTTTACAGCCTACCGACGGTAAAGTCGTAATAGCTGCTGTTGAGGGTGAGCTGACCGTGAAACGACTGTCACTTGTGAAAGGGCGAGTGAAACTGATTCCTGAAAACAATAGTTATCCTGTGATAGATATTACCGATTCACAAGAGTTAGTTATTTGGGGTGTGGTAACGCATGTTATTCATGCGGTACGCTAATGTTTGCTTTAATTGACTGCAATAATTTTTTTGTGAGTTGTGAAAGAGTGTTTCGACCCGATTTGATGAGTAAACCGGTGGTGGTGTTATCGAACAATGATGGTTGTGTGATTGCACGATCGAACGAATCCAAAGCACTTGGAATTCAAATGGGTGTGCCATTTTTCAAGGTAAATGAGGTATGTCAGGAACATCGTATCCAGGTTTTTTCATCCAATTATGCGTTATATGGTGATTTATCAGAGCGCGTGATGTCTACCATTCAAGAGAATTGGGATGATATACACATTTATTCTATTGATGAGGCATTTCTAGATTTAAGCACCATGCCGGTACCGCTCATCGAGCCATTCTGCTGGAGTTTACAAAAAAAAATATTAAAAAATACCGGGATACCAACGTCTATTGGTATCGGAACCACGAAAACGTTGGCTAAAGCGGCTAATGCGATTGCTAAAAAGATACTTAAATCCCCAGTTTTTTCTACGCTCGATAATCTTTCTTGGCTCAATCAACTAGAAATAGGCGATGTGTGGGGAATAGGGCGGCAGTGGCAAAAAAAACTGATAAACCAAGGTGTTCACACGGCATTTGATTTGATTAACATCGATACCCATCGGATTAAAAATCTAGGCAATGTGATGCTAGCTAAAACCATACTAGAGCTTCAGGGTATATCATGCATTGAGTGGGCGGTGAATGAACGCAGTCACTCTATTATGTCGTCGCGTTCTTTTGGAGCGTTGCAAACAGACTATTACGCTTTGCGAGAGGCCGTTAGTTATCATTGCGCGATTGCTTGGGGTAAATTGCGTCGACAAGGATTAAAGACGAAACAATTATGTGTGTATATACAATCTAATCATTTTCGTCAGGAGCTAGAACAGTATCATAACGCGATCACTATCGAGTTGATTCATAGTACCGATGACATCACCCTTATCACACGATATGCAAGGCAATGTCTCAAAAAAATTTATAAAGAAGGGGTTCAATACAAAAAATGTGGTGTTTTATTCTCGGATTTATATGATAAAAGTCATCAACAATATGATTTATTTCATCAGCCTTTAGAAGAAGGCCTCATGAGATCCGAAAAAACCATGAAGGTTATCGAGGCGATTAATCATAAATACGGCCATAGGGTGATGCATTTGGCAGCCGAAGGCATGCGAAAGACATGGTCGATGAAACGAGCGTTTAAAACACCGTGTTACACGACAAAATGGTCAGATTTGCCGATTATTTATGCTAGATAAAACGGATAGTCGGTATAGCCCTTCATGTCGCCACCATAAAAAGTTTTTGGGTCGGGGGTATTCAAAGGGACGTTATGTGCAAAGCGGTAGACTAAATCTGGGTTTGCAATAAAAGGTTTACCAAAAGCGACCAAATTCGCATAACCACTTTCAATCGCCTGTATCGCTAATTCGCGGTCATAACCATTATTTACTACCCACGTTCCTCTAAAGAGTGCTCTTAATGCTTGAAAATCAAATTCGGGTCGTGCATTTCGATCGCCGCCGGTTATGCCTTCTATGACATGGATATAGGTTAACCCCAATGAGTCTAACTCTTTAACTAGTTGAGCATATAATGAGTAGGGCGCCTCATCCGTAGCGCCATTAGCGGAACTGACGGGAGATAACCGGATGCCAGTGCGATGTGCGCCAATTTGATCGATAATAGCGGTAACGACTTCTAGCGCAAAACGCAAGCGATTGCTGATGGAGCCGCCATATTCGTCGTTACGATGATTCGAAGCACTGGACATAAATTGTTGAATCAAATAACCATTCGCTGCATGAATTTCAACGCCATCAAAACCAGCATTTATCGCCGCTTGCGCCGCATGTTGATAGTCGTTGATAATTGTTTTTATTTCGTCTTCTCGCATTGCTCTTGGTGTTCCCAGAACAGCATATTCACCTGTTTCAATAATGGTTCTAGAGCCAAGAGGGGGAGCAATCGCGGAAGGTGCTACAGGTAATTGGCCATTGGGTTGTAAAGAGGGGTGGGAGAAACGCCCGACATGCCATAATTGAGCGAATATGTGTCCGCCCTGGTCATGTACGGCATCCGTAACCAGTTTCCATCCTGTCATTTGTGCGGGAGAATAGATGCCGGGTGTCCATGCATAGCCTTTCGCAGTTGGTGAAATTTGTGTGGCTTCAGAAATGATCAAGCCAGCTGTGGCGCGTTGTTTATAATAAGTAGCATTTAATGCCTGAGGTGCGTCGCTGCCATGGACGGCGCGATTGCGTGTTAAGGGGGCCATGACTATCCGCGAGCGCAAAGGCAGGCCTGCTAAATCATACGGTTTAAATAGTGCTAAAGTATCCATGCTGAATAAGCCCGTGACGTTTTTTAAATATGCAATATACTTCTTTATCACTTGATTGAAAAGGTGCGGCACGGCAGTTTAGACTTAAGGTATAATAAAGGCATAACGAATAGAAAAAGATACTAGATCCTACCTTTCGCACCAATGTAGAAGATTTTTATAATTAGAGTAGTTAATCTCAACTTGTTCAAGGTCCGCTGGCAAGCCATAAATATTTAAATGTATTAGTTCGAACCTAATCTGACAAATCACTTGAAAAGGTGAGAGT
>CANNJG010000048.1 GCA_947504795.1 Legionellaceae bacterium | reverse complement strand
GTACAAGAGTTTGCCACTCGATGGCTTTGGTCTTATAACAATGAAAGACCCAATATGGCTATCGGTGGCATCCCACCAAGGCAGAAATTAGCTTTAGTGGCTGCTTAACCCTCTACTTTTGATCTCAGTTAAAAATGGGGGGATTACCGTTCCAGTTTATTCTCTACTTTACTGAAAGCGAGCAGTGTTGACAGTAGGGTAACAGGAACCAGTAACGGTAATAGCATAGGACAAGTGATAAGTCCTATCGTAAAGCCTAATAATAGGAAGACACCATGTCTAACGGTCTTGAACCAATTTTCTTTCCCCAAGCGTTGAATGCCAATATCCATTAATGAAAATACAAAAATGATACTAATAGAATTTGGCATACTTGATGTAATGGGATAGATGCGAAAGCTCTCAAAATATGGAAATGCAATCAGGGTTAATAACCAGGCAGAACAATAAGTTACACGCTTCGAAAACCCATGATTCCATCCGATAAGCAGGACGCTGATAAATAACTGAAGAGAGAACCAGGCATATAACAACGCCATTCCGAAAGGGCCATCGTTAATAAATACACTGAACCAATAGCCGGGTTGGACAGCTAGATTATAAGGTATTGAAATATTGCCTAATCCTTCAAGGAGGTTAGTATGCAGATGAGGCGTAATACCAAAAAATATAAGTTGCTCTTTAGCCAATGAATAACCTGTTGCACCATCATTTCCCATAAGTAATACGTCTGGATTTCGTGTGAAGGCAAATAAAGAAACCAATATAAGTATTAGGATATGATAAAAGAGAGCATTAGACGGATAAAAGTGTCGTGCGGTGATGCCAGATAGATGCTTCAAAATATGACTTCCATTTAAAATTTTTAAATCTTCGTGTCGCATGTCAGGTATGTGTACGGTTGCTTAAAAGTGATTGAATAATTATAAGGTGTGTCAGAGACGCATCTTCCTTGCGGTGCTTGGGATGGCGTCCCTGGCGCGTTACACTATAAGCTAATTATTTTGACAGCAACTTGTTGCCTAGCAAACCCAATGTATGCATACTGTATGCTGTATTTTTGCACGAACTCTTGCCAAGCTTTATACTCATGATTTTCCCAGTTGGGATAATTAAAATATTCATCAAATAAAATAACTGTCCCGATTTGTAAACGTCCAACCAACGCTTCGAGAATGTCTACAGTAGATGAGTATAAGTCACAATCAATATGGATAAATGCGACTTTGTCTTCATGAGCGTGACACCATGCGGGGACTGTTTGATTAAACCAGCCTTTATATAGCGCAACATTTTTAGGGACTTTAGGGAGATTGCCTTGTAATGAGAAGCTGTTTTTTATCAGTGGCATCCCAAACCAATCGTCGGGTAATCCTTCAAAACTATCAAACCCATGAAATTGAATATCAGGCTTTATTTTTGCCATAAAGCGTATCGTTCCGCCCGTAAAGACGCCAAATTCAAGATAAGTTCCTGGAATTTTCACGGTATTTGTCGCATGCAAAATTAGCTCTTTTTGCGTCTCAAATCCAACTGCTTTATGCATATGGTTGTCGATATAGTCGACACTGCGTTGTAACGACCGTTTTGCGCGCTCGCGTATGGGATGCATATTCCCCGTATCATAAAATTGAAAAAATGGCAGAATGGTTTTATACAGTAGGTACTTGAAATTAAAATTGGTTACTAACATGATGCGTCCTCTTTGGATTGGATGTTGTTGCTGACTAATCCCCATATGTTTACCGTGCACAGCGTTTTGATAAGGGGTGTCTGTTCTATCATGGATTCTAAAGGCTTTAATGCATGAAACATGCGTTTAGGAGTGAAGTTTGGGAATATATTTAAGGATTTCTGAGAGTAAATAGTAAACCCAGACCGAATAAACAGGTCTTTTAACGTCTTTGTTCTAAAACTATCTTCACCGGCTTCTTTATAGGATTTTGTCTGCTCAAGAAGTTTGCGTACTATATGGTTTCCATTGGGTTCTAAAATCACAAGACGTTTTACACAAGTCGATAGGCTGCTTAATATCTGGGGTGTCGCATCTTTTACGTGATGTAAGATGCCCCATAAATATGCCCCATCATAGCGAGGGAGCTGTGTATAGTCTAGGGTGGTGATATCACAGGCTGAAAACTGTATGTGCTCGTGTGGCGCGTGGTCGCGAGCGCGTTGAATCGCTGGTGAAGATAAATCGAAACCATCGATGGCTCTGTAATGGTGTGATAACACTAAGTTGGATAGCGTCCCGTCTCCACATCCTAAATCGAGTACATGCGCTTTTTTGTCAAGACCCAATTCGCGGCCCACTTCGACGCCTGCATTCCATAGGCGATGATTGATATGCTGGGCAATAGCGTCATTCGCATACATAGCTGAATTGTAACTGACCTCTCCAGCTCGATTCCAATAATTTTCAGCATCCTTGTACTTCACCTTAACTCCTAGTTTTTTGGGTAGTAAAACCCCGAATCAAGCTTACTGACAATCCGTGCCAATGTAAATACTTCACTCAAGGTTGTGAGACCTTAATGTTTGTCCAGCTGTTTGAACCAAGCATACCAAGCAGCGTTCCTGGGATATAGCTCAGCATCGTTAGTAAACGTAAGGCTAAAAATACGGTTGCGTAGGGTATTGCCGTTGAATGTGGGTCGAACAACACGATGACATTTACAAAAGCGGCTTCGCCTATACCGATGCCTCCCGGCGTAAACGGCATTAAATTAGCAATTTGAGCGAGGATAAAGGCTAATATGCCAACATATAAAGTTGGTGCGGGTAATTTCATGATAGCCATAAGCAAGTATAAGGTTATGAGCAACAAAAATTGCGTGATGATCGACGCGCCAATGCTTTCTAGTAGCTTTATTTTTGCGTTTTTGTAAACAAGGAGTGCGCTTGAGATGTGATTGATTTGTACGAGTAATTTATCAATGGTTTTGTGCTTTGTTGATGGACGTGAACTTCTGTTTTTTTGGATTCTAAATAGTACTTTTAAGGATAAAAAGAGGGCGAGAATGAGAATGGGAATGACTAAATAATAATAAATCACTGTATCTTTAAAAAGGCTGATACACCAAGGTAATAAAAAAGTGGTCATGACAAAAAGTCCTGCCAGTCCACTGAGTCTGTCAACCAGGATGGATGATGCGCCTTGATATTTATAAGCGGGATATTTTTGAGCCATGTAATAAAAGCGATAGACGTCACCCCCGATACTGCCTGGAAGAAAGCCATTAAAAGAGGCGCTGATATAAAAGGGTAAAATGGTTTGACTAAAACTTGCAGGAATAGCTTGCGCCGCATTCAACCGATACCATCGCCATGATTGGACTAGGATGATCAGATAGCTTAATTCAATACAGTAAGCAGACTTAGGGTTTTGAAACAAGGCATACAGCAAGTTGAAATTAAGTTGAGCTTGATAGACCAGTATCGATAATATCAATACAGTTATGCTGATTTTTCCTAGAAATATAAGTTTACCGGTCATCACGCTGCTTTATCCTGAATAGTTTTGTTGTTTTTAATGGTCTCTAGGAGAGTACAGTAGCTATTATTTGTTTTCAACTCGTAACAGCATGCGTCAATGGCTAAACGCTAGTGTATTATTTCCAGTTAGCTCGATACCAGGGTAGTTTAGCGTCGCTATACGTATGGTTTTTAGCTTGTATTAACGCGATTTTAAGCGTTTCATACGGGAAGCTGGTGACTTTGTCGGATACAGAGATTTTATTTTTATAGGTACGTATCCATTCTGGGCTAAGTGGTTCTTGTGAGTTTTCTTTCCAAGTGAGGAGGGTATTGTTTCCATCTGTCCAGGCTATACCTAAGAAATCAGCAATATGTTCTGGAGAAAACAAAGGCGTTCGAGGTAAAAACTCGGTGAGTTGGAGGGAGTTAGCAATGAAAAAATAATTTAGTCCTTCTTGTTGTAGTATATATTTTGCTTCTCTGGGCTCACCATAATAGACCTTTAAAGGCTGGTGGGTGAATCGAAACGACATATAGCCTTCGATATGGCAATTTGGCAACATACAATAGCTGTGAATATGCATGCTCCAAATTCGAGTTTTAGGGGGTAATTGCGCCCATATGGTTTTCATCGGCGGATAAATACCCCCCCAGGGCATCCGTCCAGGCCATCCTTGTTGATGTTGATAAGCATCCGCAATGCTGTAACGTCCTGTTATAAAATGTAGGCCTTGCGAAATTATGGTTTTGATAGAGCCGTAGTCATAGTGGCCATCGATTTTTGCGACCACCTTTTGTAAAATAGCGGGTAAATAGCGGTTATTGATGGTATTGAAATTTAACGGAATAAGGACGGAAGCAATGATAATGACGCTTTGTAATTCTCGATTTTTTAAAGTTGAGAGCAATAGGAGGCAGAGGCATAAACAGGGTGCGTACGTAAAGGTAGTTAGACGATAGAAAGAAATAGTTTGATCTCGCCCAATTATCATTGACAGTACAATAATTGTGATCAAAAAAAGACCACAGCAATACAGTGTCTGTTTGTCGAGCTTTGTAAGCGAATTGGATGGTTTTGTTGCGTTCCTATATCGGGTGATGAGCACTGCGCCACCAGATAATAAAAATAGCGCACCCCAAACGTCCAATCGTAAATACGTAATTATTTTGTAAATAAGATCAGTGCTAAGTCTCGCTTTATTGGCTATTGCCCCGGCTCTGCCCCAGTGTGTAAAATAAAGCTCAAATAGAACCCCCCAATTGCTTACTTTCTCAAAATTAATCCACGGCCAGAAAATGAGAATGGATTGATCGTCAGGTATTCCAGTTAGGTAATAACTGATGATTGATATGATAAAAAACAAAACAAATTCTGTTAAAATACTGCCTGCAACCCACATGGCGGCTTGTTTATTTTTAGCTCTTAGAAAATAGATAAACATTAACCCCAAATAGGGGGCGGAAAATGCAATCATAGTGGGGGATATTAAAGTTAAGGCAATCAGTGTGAATATAAGCGTTATTCCCCATCTTTTCTTTTGTGGGCTTGTGATAAGATTTATCGTGGTCCATATCATACACAGAATAAAAACCGCAGAGGGTTCATGGAGTTTTTCCATATCACCCCATCCCCCTTCATTCATATTGGCCAGGGGCCCTGGTGTTGAAATAAATGCCAGTAGGTAAAGTGCAGCGCCTATCCAAGGCAACAAACGCCAGGAGCTGTTTCGATTGAGTAATGCGTATACGATAAGTGCGCCAGCGAACATCAACGTTGTTGTTATGAGCTGTGGTGCGAGGGGATCCGTGAGGAGCATTCCCAGGAAAAATAGGCCGGCTCCTTTAGAGTAATAGAAATGGTACCAAACTTCATTGGGTAAAATATTGCCATTTTCTATGACTCTTCTATAAAAATGAAAATAGTGATTGTAGTAATCATGTCCTCCCCCTGGATAGAGCCCTTTCGTTGTCACAAATAGTAGCGCGGAGAGTGAGAGCAAAAAAATTCCGGGCCAATAGAGCTTTGTATGATGATGGCGAATGTGTTTAATGGCGCGATCTAATTTGGGCAGTGATAGTGTGAATAAAATGATACAGACGGGAATTAAGATTTTACGTTGGTAAAGTCCCAAAAACCCCATTATGAATAATCCTAATTGCCAGACGCCAATCCCGGTAAATATCCCTTGGATCAGGGTTACTTGAGTCCAGATTGGGTTCTTGCGTCTTGTGCTTGATGTGCGAGTCAATATCTCATCGCCAACGATAAAAAATAGCCATCCTAAATAAAAAACAAATGAAAGTCTCATTAGATTGTAGCCAACGATGATTTTGCCGGTGGCAAAAAAATGATGTTCATAAACGTTGATGGTATAAAAAAAGAATGTTAGAAAAATAAAACCTAAAAATAGACTCCAAGTTTTTGCTGATATGGTTTTTATTTGATTCAAGGCAGGCTATCCAACGTCATTGGTCGATAATATGAAGTGTCGAGCTAGATATTTTGTTACAGGGCAACTCTTCGCAAGAACACGCTTATAATAGTGTGAATCACTGATCTCATATTTTTCCAGGTCAAGGCATTGCCTTTACCTCCGCGTCGTTCAATCGTGATACATGATACTTCTTTATAACTAAAGCCCATACTGAGCAATAAGCATAGTAATCCCGCTTGAAAGCCAAATCCACGCGTATTTGGAGGCCAACGCATGACATTATTGCGCAAATGTATCTGTAATCCGTTATAGTATTTGATTTTATTACCGCTTATAGTATTAATAATGTTTGTATAACACTTCGAAATGAGTAATCTTGAACAGCTTTTTCCTTCCGCAGAGGTATAATAAGGAATAATGATATCCGCTTGTCCGAGAAAACTTAAAACCTTAACAATGGTTTCGGTTGGTTCTGCATTATCCCCACAAATTAATCGATAATATTTTCCTTTACCAATGAATGCCCCGTCCACATAGTTTTGAGCCAACCCTTTGTTTTTTATATTTTCGCGCAAAGAGATGTTGATATTCGGATGTGTGATTATAAACTGTTTAACAATTGCAGGAGAACGATCTTTAGAGCAATCATCGATCACAAGAATTTCATAAGTAATATCGGTCTGCTCTAGTGCCTGCACAACAACTCGTAGCGTGTCTTCAATAAATTCTTCTTCATTGTAACAAGAAATTAGTAGCGTGAGGTCGATAGGGTAATTGTCTGTTAAGGCGTGTGGATAGAGCGCATGCTTAGCAGATGCTGCTGTGCTTTGGGTTGTATTAGCTTGCCAATATTGTAGGAATGTTTCATGTTCGAAACGTTCTGCTTTATTCTGATTGTCAACTGACACAATAAACTCCCTGTTTCTTAGTACAGCAGTTACCAAAAGAGGCTGTAATAATTCCATTAAATTAAATGAATTATAAGGTCCTGTCCAACTCATTGCAATGGGAACTGCATAAAGATAAGATAGGGGGAATTTGCTATGCAGTGGTTAAGGAGAACCTTCATATGGTAACGAAAATCGTAAAATCCGGTAGAAACTTCCTTAAAAATGTAAAAGAGTTAGGAAGAATGACAAACGAAATAAGATCCGGTTTTGCTAATCATTCTGAAAAAATGAATCAACTCATGAGAGTCGTGCGCTATTCCGCTCATAATAACGAAGGTGAAACCACGCTTGAAAATCCTTTTGATCCTAACGCTGCGGCTGCTCAGTTCGATCGTGTGATTAATACGCATGTTGCCCCTTTTCATCATACATTGTTTTGGGGGGATCGGTTGTTGACCATCGATAAGAGCGCGGGGTTTATGCAAGAAGAACAGTTTGCCAAAGCTTACCGTTCTGTTAGAGGGTCACATCAGTACGACCAATATACCTCCCCGCAGACAATTGCGTGGCGACTCCATACCTTGGTTTGGGCCGCACAAAATGGCTTGAATGTCGAAGGTGATTTTGTTGAGTGTGGCGTATTTAAAGCAGATTTCGCTTGGGTAATATCACAAGTAGTTGATTTTAAATCTAAGAACAAACAATTTTATTTATACGATACCTTTAATGGATTTTCTGATAAGTATTCCTCTGCAGAGGATTTATCCAGATAATCCCAATTTTTTTGACTTCGCTAATAAATGTTATTCTGATCCCAGTCTTTATCCTTATGTATGTGAACGTTTTAAAGATGAGCCATCGGTAAAAGTGATTCAGGGTGTGGTTCCTGATGTTTTAGAAGATAATATGCCTGAAAAAATAGCCTTTATGCATATCGACCTTAATTCTGCTGCAGCCGAAATTGGCGCGCTTGAGTTATTGTTTCCGCGGATGTCATCAGGAGCCATTTTGGTTTTTGATGATTATGGATGGAAGGAATACTTTAAACAGAAAGAAGCGGAAGATGCTTTTATGCATGAGCGTGGCTATCATATCTTAGAATTGCCGACAGGGCAGGGTATGGTGATAAAAAAATAGATTTTGATGAGGTTGCTCGGTTATATGACCAAACAAGTAGATTTCGCCATCATTGGCGCCGGGATTGTAGGGCTAAGCATTGCCAAAGAATTAAAACGTCAATTCCCCAACGCACGTATTGCTGTTATTGAAAAAGAAGTCACTATTGGTTTACATGCCAGTGGTCGCAATAGCGGCGTGTTGCATGCCGGTATCTATTACCCTTCAAACTCTTTAAAAGCCAAATGCTGCCTCGAAGGTGCTCGGGCGATGGCGGCTTATTGTGATGCGCATGGGTTACCAATTCAGCGTGTGGGTAAGTTGATTGTGACCACCAAACCCGATGAGGGGCCTGTTTTGGAAACGTTGTTGCAGCGTGCGATCACCAATGGTGCGAAGGTTGAACTGATTTCGCGTGAAGTTCTTCAAAAACTTGAACCCGAAGCCACCACGGCCACCGATTATGCTCTGTTTTCTCCAGAAACCTCAGTCATCGATTCGAAAGCCATTTTAACTCATATTTTTGAATCATTACGTACCCAGCAAGTTAAATTTTATTTTAATGAGCCTTCCGTGGGTATCGATACAACGTCTCAACGCCTAACCCTCAAAAACGAACATATTATTTATGGCCATTTGTTTAATACCGCTGGATTATTTGCAGATGAGATTGCCAGACGTTGTGGGTTGCAAGAACGCTATACGATGATTCCGTTCAAAGGTCTTTACTACGAATTAAAGCCGCGAACGTCATTAACCATTAACCATTTGATTTATCCTGTACCTGATATGCATGTTCCCTTTTTAGGCGTGCATTTTACCAAAGCAATTGATAATACAATTTATCTTGGCCCCACCGCGATTCCGGCACTAGGACGGGAACATTATACCGGGATGACAGGGATAAAGATTGCAGAAACATTGTCGACCTTTACGGCTCTCGCGCCACATTATTTCAGCAATAAACAAGGATTTAGGACGTATGCGCATCAAGAAATTCCACGGTTTCTAAAATCACGATTTATAGCCTCAGCCCAGGCATTAGTCCCTAGAATTACCCCCCAAGATATTATTAGAAGCGCCAAAGTTGGGATCCGCGCGCAATTGTTTGATTTGACTAAAAAAGAATTAGCGATGGATTTTATTGTTAGTCAAACCCAAAATGAAACGCATGTATTGAACGCGGTTTCTCCGGCTTTTAGCAGTGCTTTTAGTTTTTCAAAATATGTGATTAGTGGATCCCTATGCTGATTATCTTAGACAGAGATGGGGTGATTAATCAAGACTCTCCTGATTTCATCAAATCTCCGGATGAATTTATATTTTTATCGGGTAGTGTAGAGGCGATTGTTAAACTCTCGCAAGCCGGGCATCGGATTGGGGTTGCCTCCAATCAATCCGGTATTGCCCGCGGGCATCTTACAGAAGAAACATTGCAAACAATTCATCGTAAAATGATCAGTGCAGTGCAACAATATGGTGGCGTGTTGAATGACATTGCTTATTGTCCGCATGCGCCGGATGTTGATTGTATGTGTCGTAAGCCCAAGCCAGGGATGTTAATCGCTATCGCGGATAAATATAAAGTTAACTATCACGATATTATTTTTGTGGGTGATAGGTTGTCGGATATTCAAGCAGCTGAAGCGATTGGAGCGCAACCAATTTTGGTGCGTTCGACCGCCACAGAGCCTGATGTTGGTGATTTTTATCCGAAGATATCAGAGTTTGATGCCTTACTTGCATTTGCTGATAAATTTCTTGACCGTTGTTTCTTAAATGGTAATTTTAAGGAATAGTATTATCCTTTAAACAGCAGTTAAAACCTACTCCAAACTGTTTCCCTCACAGGACTTAGGCTAGAGTGCTTCTCTTGTTGCCAGCCAGGTCATAAACTCTTCGCTGATGTCATGATTTCGAGATGCTAAATCAACCGTAGCTTGTAAAAAACCAAGTTTACAGCCGCAGTCGTAGCGTTTTCCTGTAAATTGATAGGCAAGAACCCGCTCGTATTGGGTGAGGCGAGCGATACTGTCGGTTAATTGAATTTCGTTATGAATGCCGGTTTGATGTTGTGCTAATTCTTTAAAAATAGAAGGGGTTAAAATATAGCGGCCTACAATCCCTAAATTTGAGGGAGCAAGGTGAGGCTTTGGTTTTTCAATGAGATGGTTAATGTTTATTATTTGATCGGTAACAGCCTCTCCTGATAACATCCCATAACGTTCGGTATGCGCTTTTGGAACCTTTTCAACCGCTAAAATAGACGTTTGGTAGACACGAAATTGACGAATCATTTGAGCCAGTACGGGTTCTTCACTGACCATTAAATCATCTGCCAATAGGACTGCAAACGGCGTGTTTCCGACCAAATTTTGAGCACATAGAACGGCATGACCCAATCCCAATGCCCTAGGTTGACGTATGAAGACGCACGCCATATCCTCCGGTTTTATTGAGCGAATCAGCGCTAGCAACTCATGTTTTTCTAGCGCCTCAAGTTCCATTTCTAGCTCATATGACATATCAAAATGATCTTCTACCGCCCGTTTGTGACGACCGGTTACAAAAATCATCTCTCGTACACCCGCGTCATAGGCTTCTTCAACCGCATATTGGATGAGTGGTTTGTCGACAATGGGGAGCATTTCTTTAGGGCAGGCTTTGGTCGCAGGCAGGAAGCGTGTTCCTAACCCTGCGATAGGAAATATTGCTTTTTTTATAGTCATAAACAAGGATGTCCTTAATGGTTAATCTAATATCCTATGGGTATTCGTTTAACTATTCATCAGTTGTAATATCATAAGCATCGAACTAAATCTAGTTCAATGCTTGACGGAACACTTCGTAAGTCCTGCTGGATTCTTGACTGACAAGTCATTTTTGGCATTTTAAATGCTGATGAATAGCCGACGAAGTGCCTCTTTCCCGTACGCCAACTCCCGCTGCTGGTCAGCTGGATCCGGTTTTTTATCAGCATCGCTGGATCCCGTGCAAAAAGCACGGGAGGTAGGCAGCGGCGTTCGTGTTGGGTATAGTCATCCCTTTCAAAATACTGCCGATTTCAAAAATTTGACAGTTGCCGTTAAATTCTTTATTATCGCGGGCTGACAAAAATTCCATAAGTGATCAAACATGAAACGTACATTTCAGCCCAGTAACTTAAAACGTAAACGCGACCATGGGTTTCGTGCGCGGATGGCGACTCGTAGTGGTCGTTTAGTGATAAAGCGTCGACGTGCG
>CANNJG010000047.1 GCA_947504795.1 Legionellaceae bacterium | reverse complement strand
TTAATGATTTTAGCTGTATTATCTATCATGAGAGTTTTCCTTTGTTTTGGTTTAAAGTTCACACTTCTATCAAAACCGAAAACTCTCACCTTTTCAAGTGATTTGTCAGATTAGGTTCGAACTAATACAAAATGATAAATTCAACTTGAGACTGACTGTTTTTGTTTGATTTTAGCTAAAAAGAGGCCGATTAACGGACGAAACAGCATTGATCACTTTTTTGCCGATCAGTTTAGGTAGAACAAAGCCATTGCATTTTGAGGATAATTCTTATAGATTTCAAGAAATCATCTAAGTTATGGATAATTGTGATGGCAAAACCTATGAATTTATTCAACTCAAGCATTTTATTCTGTTTATCTTTGACTGCTTTTGCGGGCACGCCCCCTACTAAAACCCTTGCGTTATTTAATAATTCTAACGTATCTATTTTCCCGATAATTGAGGCGCCCATTTTGTCAGTCGACCCTTGGATGCAGGCTTTGTTTGCAGTGACGGATCTGGATAATAATTCTTTTTCAACCACGCAAATGTATCGAGCCTATCTCAATCCCACTTCAGGAGGTATTCCTCCGGGTGGGTCAGTCATGGTAACCATTCCATTTTATTCAACAATTACCCAAAATCCTTCTGGAGGAGGGCGCAGCGATCAATACATAGATTGGTGGAATGCGATTCGGGTTTATCTGTATGATGATGAGTTGGCCGTCGCGAGAGTCTATGATGAAGATAAACGTAATCCAGTTGTGGTTTATGCGAATCAACCCTCCTGCGGACCGGGCTCAGTGTGTGATGGGACCTTGCCGGTTTATGCCGTTCGCACCGGAATTCCACTCAATGATCCTTACCAATTAACCGAGTATACATTTGCTAATGTTGTCACCAGCACAGGCCTCCCTTTTCCTATTGATTCTCGTTATGTGGATTATGATCTTTCTTATGTGGATCAGGTTTATTTGCCGATTGCCATGGAACCTGCAGGTAATCAGCAAGTAGGGTTCACCGGTACCACAATGGATCTCACTGCGTTTCGAGCCATCTTAAATAAATATGTTGCTACCTATCAATGGCCAATTTACACTCAATCGCCCACTTATCCATCTCCTCGAATTCCTGGTGCGTATAACGTTTTGATTGGCAATCAATCTTTAGTCCAACCAGAAGCGCGAAACCAAACCCAAGGGTTTCTAAATAATTGGAATGCGTGCATAAACGATGCGACTGATCCTAATCACGCTGATTGTCTGCATGTTAATGCGTTATTTCAAGAAAATTATGTCCATTATCAAAAAATGTGTGCCGATACCGCTCCATTGTCTGAGCTTAATTTGCTTCAAAACATCTACGGTTGGGTTGCTTTTTCTTGTTTAGGTCAAGCGAATCCGTTATTTGATACGCCTAATCTTCCGGCAGGAGAAGGTTATGCTATCGCTGAAAGCGCTTACCATCGTCTCCAGTATTCAGGGGCTTTTAACGAATATGTTGAACTGATTCATGGGAAATCTGAACTCAATATGAGTGCATATGCGTATTCTATTGATGACGCAGTGGGCAATATGAATCAGCTCGGCACCGGGATTGTGATAGCAATTGGTGGCTCTAACGGGTTACCCAATCAGCAACCTTATGTGCCAGGGCAAATTGCCAACATCAATCCTGGTATGCCAGCGCCAGGATCAACTGCCCCTTATTTTACCGCATATGGCATTTGTTCTGACACTGCAGCCCATCCTCTTACTAAAAACACCTCATTCCAGGTGCTCTCTGTGAATTATCCTTGTGAAATAAGCTTAGAGGACTCAAACCAAAAACAATATCATTTTATTTTAACTTCAGCGCCACCCTATCTAAGCGCACATCAACCTAACTATGTGACATGTGAAGCAGGAGATGTTTGGTGCTCAGAGATTGTGGTGAATTATCAGACCAAAAATGATGTGAATTTGCCTGCTCCGTTTAACAATCTTAAAAAAAGCAGTTGAAACCGACTACAAAGATCTATTGCACTGAAACGCAAAGATTTTTTGATGCTGTTTTAATTTACCCTAGGGCTACTTAGATGATTTCGCCCGGATTTGATATTTGCATTTGATTTCAATTTTAATCATAATCAAATTTTGTGCGTACTACTTTTAGATATGGATTTCTATGTGGCTAGTCAGGCTTGCATTGTCTCGACCGTATACCTTTGTGGTGTTAGCCATTTTGTTGTTAATGTTGGGTATATTGTCGATGTTAAGGACCCCAACGGATATTTTCCCTGCTATTAATATCCCTGTTGTGAGTGTTGTTTGGGGATATTCGAACATGCCCCCAGATGAAATGGCCAGTCGTATCACCACTATTTTTGAATTATCCGCAACGACGACTGTCAATGATATTGAGCATATGGAATCTCAATCGTTACTGGGCGTGTCAGTGACCAAATTGTATTTTCAACCGGGGGTTGATGTCGGCATAGCACTTGCGCAAGTGACTGCTATAGCACAAACGATGTTAAAATATTTGCCGCCTGGGATTACCCCCCCGTTTGTTTTGAGTTATAACGCTGCTACTATTCCAGTCTTGAATTTACTATTATCCAGCGCGAGTTTACCAGAGCAAAAATTAAATGATCTGGCTAATAATTTCGTTAGACCCCAATTGGCTACTGTGCAGGGTGCGTCTGTTCCTCCTGGCTATGGGGGTAAAACTCGTCAAGTCATGATTGATGTGAATAATAAATCCTTGCAAGAATTCGGACTATCGGCGCAAAACGTTAACCAAGCAATGATGAACCAAAGCTTAATTATCCCAGGAGGCACCGAAAAAATAGGGTTAAAAGAATACATCGTTAAATTTAATAATGGTCTGAAACGCGTTGAAGATATGAATTATTTGCCGGTGAAAGCCGCGCCTAACAAAATCATTTATTTGCGTGATGTGGGGCATGTTCGAGACGGATTTCCGCCTCAAACCAATATTGTGAATCGTAATGGCGAACGTGCTGTGATGCTGGGTGTTGAAAAAACCGGTTCAGCCTCCACCCTGAATATCATTAATCGTGTGATTGCAATTTTACCCCTGATTAAAGCGAGCTTAACCAAAGAATTAAACTTATCGATTGTAGGCAATCAAGGAATCTTTGTGACGGCAGCGATTAATGGCGTGATTCGCGAAGGAATAACCGCCGCTTTTCTAACCGGCGTCATGGTATTGATTTTTTTGGGAAGTCTACGCTCGACCTTCATTATTACAATTTCAATCCCTTTGGCTATTTTAGCGTCTTTGGTGACGTTAGCAGCGCTGGGCGAGACTATCAATATTATGACGCTAGGTGGGTTAGCTTTGGCGGTGGGTATTTTAGTAGATGATGCGACGGTTGCAATTGAAAATATTAATTGGAATCTAGAGCAAGGCTTAGCTTTAAAAGAAGCTATTTTAACTGGAGCGAGTCAAATTGCGATTCCGGCCATCGTCTCAACTTTGTGTATTTGTATCGTATTTTTGCCGATGTTTTATTTAGACGGGGTTTCAAAATATTTGTTTGTTCCTCTTGCAGAAGCGGTCGTATTTGCGATGATCGCATCGTACTTTTTATCTAGAACCTTATTACCTACGATGGCACTGTATTTATTGGAAGAAAAAGTAGACACTGAAAAGCCTGAGTCGCGCTTTGTAAAATTTCATCACTGGTTTGATAACCAATTCAAAAGGCTGCAAGAACGGTATCAACATACGTTGGAAGCGGTTTTGAATAATCCCAGTAAGTTTATAATGATATTTTTAGGCGTTGTTTTATCATCATTGTTCGTACTTTGGCCGGCATTAGGCGAAGATTTCTTTCCCAAAGTCGATGCAGGCCAAATCTTAGTCCATTATTCTGCGCGACCCGGTACGCGTATCGAGGAAACGGCAAAGCTAGCCGCAAAAGTGAACCAAGCTATACGTGAGGTGATTCCAGCGAATGAATTAGATGCAACGGTCGATAATATTGGATTGCCTATTAGTGGAGTCAATTTATCATACAATAATTCTGCCACAAATGGTGCGAATGATTCCGATACGTATATTGCGTTATCTGAACATCATCGGCCTGTTGAAGTCTATACTAAACTTTTAAGAGAAAAGTTTAGAACTTGTTTTCAATCGGTGGATTTTGCATTTTTGCCAGCGGATATTGTGGGTCAAATCCTTAATTTCGGTCATCCTGCGGATATCGACATTCAAATCATTGGATTACGAGGCGAAGAAAATCAACAGTATGCAAAGTTACTTCTAGAACGTATGCGCCTTATTCCGGGCATTGTCGATGCTCGGATACGGCAGTCGGATCAATATCCTGCGATTTTTGTAGATGTCGATAGAACACGTGCTAAGGAACTGGGGTTTACACAGCAAGATATCGGGAATAATTTAAATATTTCGTTAACAGGCGGATTTCAAACGTTGCCAAACTTTTGGGTGGATCCGAGTAATCAGATGAATTATCAAATTACGACGATGATGCCTCAGTATAAAATGGATACCCTTCAAGCCTTAATGAATATGCCCATTGTGAATCAAGCAATGAGCACGCCGCCGCAGATTTTAGCGCAGGTGGCAACTGTTAAACGTATTGGTTTGCCTTTGGTTGTTTCTCATTATAACGTTCAACCGATGTTAAATATTTTTGCAGGGATTGATCATCGCGATATGGGGTCAGTGAGCAAAGACCTAAATAAAATCCTAAAAGAAATGAGCCCTAAAGTCCCGGCAGGGACACAAGTCTTTACCAGAGGACAAATTGCAACACAACAAGCCACGTTTACGACGTTGTATTTTGGGTTGATATTCTCTGTTATATTAATTTACATGATTATTGTCATAAATTTTCAATCTTGGCTGGATCCTTTTATCATTATCACGGCACTACCGGGTGCGTTAGCAGGGATTGCTTGGATGTTATTTTTAACGCATACGACTCTATCAGTCCCCGCGCTAACGGGCGCTATTATGTGTATGGGTGTGGCGACTTCTAATAGTATTTTATTGGTGAGCTTTGCGCGTCAAAATTTAGCCGAGGGTCAAGCGCCGTTTGCTGCGGCATTATCTGCGGGTGTCACGCGACTGCGTCCCGTGATGATGACGGCTTTAGCCATGATTATCGGGATGCTACCTATGGCGTTGGGGTTGGGGGATGGAGGTGAACAAAATGCACCGTTGGGAAGAGCCGTGATTGGCGGTTTGATGTTTGCAACGGGAGGAACCTTATTTTTTGTCCCTACCATTTTTAAATTATTGCATTCACGGTCGACAGTGAAGGATGTACGCCATGCTGAATAATCTACAACAAAAATTACATGTTTGGCGAAAAGACCCCAAAATATTAATAGCTTTTGGCGTTGTATTATTAGTGCTTTTGATCTTTTTCACGCGCCATGTTTCGGGTGCGCGTTTGCGTAAACAGACGCAAATGGATGCTATCATTCTTGTGCAAACCATCAAAGCACAGGCAGCACCCGCCGTAGAAGATATCTATCTTCCTGGTTTTGTGATGCCTTGGCATGAAGCGCCCATTTTTGCACGTGCGAATGGGTATGTTAAGGTTTGGTATGTTGATATTGGCTATCATGTGCATAAGGGCGATGTGCTTGCTGTTATTGAGCGTCCTGAATTGGATGCAGAATTACGTCAGGCTGAGGCTAATTTAAAATATGCAATTGCTCAGAATGAATTGGGTCAAATTACGGCGAGACGTTGGGTGAATCTACTAAAAACAGATTCGGTTTCTCAACAGGACACGGATGATAAGACCTATGGCGCGGCTGCTTTAGCAGCGGCGGTATTTAATGCGCGGTCTAATCTAAACACCTTGCGCGCGTATGTCGGTTTTGAAACCGTTGTTGCGCCGTTTGATGGGATTATCTCGGATCGACAAACGGATATTGGTGCGTTGATTAATGTGGGGTCTAATCCTTCTGAGGCTATACCGTTATTTCAAATTGTACAATCCGATAAATTACGCTTATATGTGAATGTTCCGCAAAATTATTCACCCAAAATTGTGCCGAATATGGCTGTCCATTTAACTTTTACAGAACATCCAGGAAAGGTGTTTGCGGGCCGTTTATTAAATACAGCAGAAGCGATTGACTCGACCATGCAAACGTTGCAGGCTGAATTTTTGGTGGATAATAAAGACGGAGCATTGTTGCCCGGTGCGTATACCATGGTAGAAATGTCTATTTTGCACGACAAAGAATCAGTGATACTACCAGTGAATACCTTAATTTTTCAGGCCTCAGGGTTGCAGGTAGCGATTGTCGATAGCAAACACGAAGTCATACTGAGAAATATCAGTATCGATACGGATTTTGGTAAAAAGGTACAAATTAATAGCGGTATTCATCCTGGGGAACGGGTTATTCTTAATCCGCCTGATGCATTATATCCGGGACAACGGATTCGTATGGTCGATACTAGTGTTGATGTATCATGAAAGGTATTCAGACCCTTCTTTTGACGTTTTGTGTCAGTTATCTCTCAGCCTGTTCGTTTGCTCCCAAACCACATCGTCCAGAAATGCCTATTCCACAGAAATATAAAGAAGCGATTCATTGGGTGGTGGTGAAACCCACAATCGCAGTGAAAACCAAACATTGTCATTGGTGGATGGTATACAAGGATCCGGTGTTAAATGATCTCGAGGTCCAGTTAACGCGCACGAACCCGACGTTAAATGAAGCGTTTGAACGTTTTCAAGAAGCGCGTGCGATGGCGCAAGCCGCGCGTTCACAGTTATATCCAACAATTTTGGGTTTTGGGAGTGGGTCACGACAGGGTAATTCAGATACGATTGCGAATGTGTATAGCGGGACACAGTTATTGTATAACACTTTTACCATGCAAAGTTTGCTGAGTTATGAAGTCGACGTCTGGGGGCAGGTCCGCAATACCGTTTCAGCAACCACGCATGCTGCACGTGCGAGTGAATTTGATATGGCGTCGATGGATTTGAGTTTGCATGCGAGTTTGGCAGAAATTTATTTTCAATTGCAAGGTGAAAATGAGCAACAGGCGGTATTGGACAGGATTGTAGCAGCTTACGAGCACGCATTGTTTTTAACTCATCAGTTGCATATTGGTGGTGCTGTTTCTGCTTTCGAAGAAGATCAGGCTGTAAATTTAGTAGAGCAGGCGAAAACCAATGCGACGAATATGCAATTATCTCGAGCGAAATTACAACATGCTTTGGCGGTGTTAGTCGGCGCTATTCCTGCGAATTTTACGGTCCCGACGTTTAAAACACCGAGACATTTTGTAGTGGTATCCCCTGAATTGCCATCAAGCCTGCTCAAACAACGTCCGGATGTTGCAGCGGCTTTAGAGCGTGTGCAATCGGCGAATGCGACGATTGGAGTTGCGCGAGCAGCATTTTTCCCGTTGTTTACCATTACTTCGATGTTGGGGTTACAAACTCAAAATACGGCTAATTTATTCTCAAGACCCAGTTTGATTTGGGGATTAGGTCCTGCTTCGGGAATCAATATGATTCCTCCGCAAGTGAATCAGATTCTTTTTGATGGCTATTACTTGCAGGCGAATTTGAAACATGCAAAAGCGAGTTATTATGAAGCAGTCAATAATTATCGCCAAACTGTGTTGACTGCTTACAAAGATGTAGAAGATAGTTTAGTGGAAACTTTTCGACTGCATCAAGAAATCAACTCCCAAGCCGCAGCAACCAGGGCAGCTTTTCGCGCCGTTTATCAAGTCAACCAGCGTATGTGGAATGGTATGAATACCTATCTGAATGTTGTAGGACCGGAAACGCAAGCCTTACAAACTAAATTTATGCTGTTGCAATTGAAAATTGATGGACAATTAGCCAGTGTTCATTTGATTCGTGCCCTCGGCGGTGGATGGGATATTCATCAAGCGATGCGAAGCAAGATTTAGTTTTAACTACCCGGTAGCACCTCACGTTATCCTTATCCTTAATTTGAAGCCTACATAAAATGAAATAGAGTAACAAAATCTAGAACCTCTAGGATTATTGTTGCCCCGCAGTTCTGCAACCGTTACACTATTCTCACAATAACAGGACTGCCGAAAAGTGCTGAGTTCGAAGCGGATTGAGGATGAAATGTGTGCGTTTAGTTGACTCAATGCCCTCAAGTAATCCGCAGAAATCAGCGTTTTGCGTCAGTTCTGAATAATGCTGAGAGACAGTATGGTAACCAAGATTCTGGTAATAAGTGTCATGCTAATAATATTGGGCATGTTGATTTCGGGCATGGTATTTTTAGTGCGCGATAAAGGTCAATCAAAGCGCACAGTTAAAGCGTTGACCTGGCGGATTGGATTATCCGTTTCGTTGTTTATTTTTTTATTATTAGCTTTCAAACTGCATTGGATTACACCTCATGGGGTTTAGCGTGTCGAGGAATAAATATGAGTAACAAACTGAAAGGTTATCTAGGATTTTCGTTGATAGGAATATTTTCTTGTGTTGTTCATGCCGATACGATAGATCATTATATGCGTATTGCCTCTGATATCCCAAAAATGGAAGTAAAAGCCGATGGGCAAGCGCAAGCATGGGCGAAATCCGCAAGAAATGTATTGGTGTTGGCATCTGAATCGATTGCGGAAAGTTTAACTGTTGCTAATCAAGTTGCAGAACAGCATGGTGCTCCTTTATTTTGTTTACCTAATAGCGTCGCTATGAATGGTGAAATGTTACACGACTTAATTCAACAAACGTATCGCGACCTTTCGAGCCAAGAAAGTGATAAATCCAAAATGACCGTTTCTCAAGTGGCCTTATTGGGATTAGCGAAAACCTATCCTTGCGCGCCTGAAAATAGGCATAAAACCTTGAGAATCAAACATGTTCGAGGTTTGTATTAAAATTAATGTGTAACTATTCTTTTTCTCCTTCATGGCGGATGATTATCCTTACCGTCCTTGTGATGAGCTTGTTCATTCGCCTCGGTTATTGGCAATTGCACCGTGCTGATGAAAAACGTCAGTTGCTTAGTGCGTATCAACGAGCCTCGAAACAGGTCCCGCAGCGTTTGTTGCGCATACCTCTTCCGAAGCAATACCAACGCGTGTATCTTGAAGGCCATTATTTACCCATAATATTATTGTTGGACAATCAACATCATGATCATCAGTATGGCTATGAGGTGTTGTCCCCGATGGTATTGGAGAATGGCGATAGCGTTATCGTGGATCGAGGGTGGGTGAAGGGCGATCCGAGTCGTCAACACTGGCCAGTGTTGACCACCCCTATCCATAAGATCAAATTGAGTGGTCAGATTTATTATCCCCCAGGAAAATCTTGGTTGTTGGGCTCCGGCTTTGAAGTGAAGCGTGGGGATCTTGCGATTATTGAGACACTGGATATCGCTATGATGCGTCAATTTTTGCATAAATCGTTATATCCGTTTATCATTCGCCAATCGCCAGATAGCCCTGGAGGCTATGTTTGCGATTGGCCCATTGTAGCCAGCACGCCTGAACGTCATATGGGCTATGCCATACAGTGGTTTTTGTTTGCTTGCATAGCAGGCATTTTATGGGTGATATTGAATGTGAAAAAAAAATATGAAACGACCTAAGCTGATTGTGAGTTTGCTCGTAACCTTATTTGCAGCGCCAAGTCTATGCGCTTATTTTTTGTATCGACACCCTCAGTGGTTACCGACAACGACCAATCATGGACAATTTATTCAACCGCCTCAAATTCTTGCTGTATTAGCGGAATTTTCAACTTGGCAATTAATCTATTGGTACCCAGGGACCTGTGATACAAGCTGCACACAGCATATGGATGGATTAGCGCGAGTCCGTTTGGCAACGGGGCGTCATGCTCGTCAAATAGATACTTTATTGTTGTTGCCAGCCGGACATAATCAACTGTCAGAAGGATTGCAAAAGCAATTAGCGATGCAAGGTAGTCGCGTCTTGACGGTGGCTTCACCTGCCGATCAAGCGACACTCGGGACGCAACCCAGACGCTATATTGCGAACCCACATCAGGCCCTCATTTTGGCGTATACCGATCCGCAACCCCTGGATGACATATACCAAGATTTGAAACATGTGGTGGCTGACTTATGAAATATTATCGAAATATTGCTTTATTTACGATGATTCTGGCGTTCTGCGTGGTGGTGTTAGGTGCATTTACGCGTCTAACTGACGCAGGATTAGGCTGTCCCGATTGGCCGGGCTGCTACGGGCAATTAGTGCTCCCATCGAAAGTTCAGGCGCTGCAGATTGCACAAGAGCAGTATCCGCATAGTCCGATTGAATCTCGAAAAGCGTGGACTGAAATGTCGCATCGTTATGTTGCAGGGACTCTGGTGGTATTGGTGGTTATCCTTAACGGATTCGCTTGGCGCTACCGTCGCCAAGGTGCGTCTCGAGGGCTTTCACTCTTATTGTTAGGTTTGATTGGTTTCCAAGCTGCCCTCGGTATGTGGACAGTGACCTTGAAATTGTTGCCAGTGGTGGTGATGGGACATTTACTCGGTGGGTTATTAACGTTTGTGAGTTTAGTGTATTTGAATTGGCGCTTATCTGATTACTCAGGCGCCAGACGACCGGCTTGGCGGGGGTGGGTTAATTTAGGAATAGGTATAGTTTTTTGCCAAATTGCACTAGGGGGATGGGTGAGCGCTAACTATGCTGGGATTGCTTGTGTTGGTTTCCCGACATGTAATGGCCAATTGCTACCTCAATTATATTGGTTTGACAGCTTTCACTTTTGGTCGAAAATAGGTGAAAATTATCAAGGGGGCTTATTGGAAAGCGCTTATCGCGTAACGATCCAAGTGGTCCACCGTTTTGGTGCAAGCGTTACGCTTGTGTATGTGACGTTATTGTCGTGTGTCGTGCTTTACCGAGTGAAGTCTGCACGGGTTAAGCGGGTGGTGGTAGCGTTATTGAGTTGCTTGGTCGTGCAATGTTTGTTGGGTATTGCGAATGTGCTCTATCTGCTCCCGTTGTGGGTTGCGGTAGCGCATAATGCAGTAGCTGCTTTATTATTAGCGGCAATAGTGTCGTTACGTTATAGCTTGGTGGGGGCGCCTCATGTTCGCGTTACTTAAAGAAGAGACTTTTGCGTGGCGTGATTATTTGACGCTATGTAAACCCCGTGTTGTCGCATTGATGTTATTGACCGTTGTTGTG
>CANNJG010000046.1 GCA_947504795.1 Legionellaceae bacterium | reverse complement strand
TGCTTAAGGAAATGGAGCTCGCGAAATGGGCAGACTGAATAATCCAACTGGAGCCGGCAAGTAAATACGTGCACATCAGGGAGTACAACAATGCTAAATAGATTATCCATACGAAGGCTTTGAATTTAGATCCAAAAAAATAGTGGGTAATGCTTAACAAGTTAGCGGTGGGCGACGGGTGCCATAAATGAACTTCCATGTAATAGAGCGCAGAGAGGGTTGAGAACAGCCAGCAGAGGATAAATAGCACCATACTGATACCAAAGCCATTTTCAGCGGTATCACTCGGGATCCCTAAGATTCCTGCTCCAACCGACGTACCGCAAATTAATAAGATCCCACCCCATGTTTTCGAGTTCATAGTGTTTTACCTTGTAAGATTATAGAATTCAATCATCATCACAAACGAGAAAAATACAGCAGTCAAGATAGCAATGAGGGTAGAAGGTTGTAGGCATGTTGTCATGGTTAATTTGGGGTGCTTAAGTCTGGATAGTTTTATCCGCATCAGTGCAGGAAAAAGTCCTAATAACAACGCAACACTTAATCCTGCAAAACTTAGTATTTCTACGAATGCTTGTGGATAAAACAATGTCACACATAATGGAGGAAACAAGGTTAAAAACATAATGACTCTATGTTTTTGATGCGGGGGTGTTTTGATTGGCAGCCACTCTTTCAAGCAATGCATCAACGCTAATGCAATGCCAAAAAATGACGTAACATCTGCAAAGATAGCAAACAATTGTCCCGCCGAAGTTGCCCAGCGATTGGCAGTGGCCACCGAAAAAGCATGAATCACACCCGTACCGTTATCACCATAGCGGTATAGGACATTAAAACCTTCTGGACCTGTTCTGGGGATATGGCCTAGAGTCACCCATTCCCAAATCACGTATCCCACCAGTGCAAGGAAGCTCCCTAGGATAATGGCAGATTTGATTTGACGTGCATCGTACTCAAGGTATTCCGTAATCGATGGTACCACGACACTAAATCCAAATGTGGTCAGTAACAAAGGCATAGAGCGAAGAATAGCCGGTGGATTGGTGTAATCGAGGAGGGATAAATTGACAGGCCAAAGACTCAAACCTACCATTCCGATAAAAGCGATGGCTAGAGCGATACCTAAAAGATTGTTGATAGCATAGATCCTGCGCTCTTTTATGGTCAATATAGAACCAAATAGCGCGACAAATCCAATAGCGACCCAATGAAATGTCAAGAGTGATGTGGGGGCTAACCATAGCTTTAACCATGCAGCACCGGTCATAATGTACGTTGATAGTAGCGCATATAATAAAACGATCAAAATGAATGCTGAACTATAATGTCCAATTTTTCCTAATGTAAGCTGAATGAGTGTCGATAACGTGTAATGATTTCTGTAATGCATTTTCATATCTAGAATATAAAGTGCGGCTTGCGTCATAAACAGCCAAGTGATAATGAACACAAGGATGGTCGGCCAAAAGCCAGCTTGGCTCGTTGTAATCGGTAATCCTAATATGCCTGTACCGATAGAGGTTCCAGTAATCATGATCACGGCATGCCAGTAGTTTGCGTGTTTCATGTTGAGGCCAAAAAATAATAAATTAAGCGCTAGTTATAGCATTTTTATACTGTATTCACCACAAAAAACCAACTCTAATCAGAGCGCATCTAAGGTTGCTTTTAATCCTTGTGTTTTCAGGCACATTTCTTGAAGTTCTTCAAGAGGATCGGACAGGGCAATAATAGCCCCTCCCGCACCTATGGTGAGTTGTTGAGGGGTTATTTCAGCGGTGCGAATGACAATATTAAAATCTGCTGTGCCGCTGATGCTGAGATAACCAATGGCTCCTGAATAAATGCCACGTGCCTGCTGCTCTAATTGATTAATGAAATTCATCGTGCGAATTTTGGGGGCACCCGTCATGGATCCACCGGGAAAAACATGTTTGATGCAGTCGACAATGTTATACTCTGGTTTTAAGTTTCCTTGAATCAGACTGACTAATTGATGAACGGTTGTGTAACTTTCTACTTGCATGAGCTCGGGAACATGCACAGAACCAATCGTGCATACTTTACCAAAATCATTTCGCAGCAAATCGACAATCATCAGATGTTCGGAACGATATTTCGTCTCGTGTTTTAAGCGTAATGCCTGTGCTTTATCTTCGGTTACTGACGATGCGCGAGGCGTTGTTCCTTTGATAGGCTTAGTGTGTAGGGTGTGGTTACGATCAAGATATAAAAAACGTTCCATCGAGGAACAAGCAATGCCTAATGATCCTAATTTTAAATAAGCAGAATGGGGGGCAGGATTGCGCTGGCGTAATAACTGGTAATATTGCCAAGGATCACAGCTCACATTGAATTGGAGTTTATTGGTTAAACACACTTCGTAACTATTCCCCGTATGAATAAAATCAATGCATGCTTGAATATGTTGCAGATAGGACTCTTCTGCTTGATTCCACTTACCCATATGGGATATGTTAGGGCGTTTTGGCACGGGCTCAAGGCGTTGAGAGGCATGGATCAATTGCTCCGCAGCTGCTGCAAACCAAGCCTCAACTGCCGGATCAGATGGCGTGGACGATAGTGCGGCTAAATAGCAAGTGTGTTCCTGATGATCAAAAACGACATATCTATCTATAAACAAGAAGTGCGCATCGGGATGGGGTGAGGGTTTAGCCTTTATGATCGGCGCTGTTTCTTGGTTAAGCTCATACCCGAAGTATCCAATTAATCCGCCTTGAAACTCAAAAGGCAGATGGGGCATGGGCGGGATAGTAATCTGTTGTAATTGTTGTTTTAAATAGTCAAAAATAGAAACAGGTAGCAAAAAGCGTTGTTGCCCCTTAATAACCGTGGTGGTGCGCGTTACGGTATTGTACTCAACGCGATAACTCAACGGTCCTTGAGTTGAGCCCATATAAGAAAAGCGTGAAAATCCAGGTATTACTTGGCTGCTATCTAACCAAACGGCATAGTCATCTTGTGCAAATAACCGAGCAAAAACTGTTTCAGCAGGCAGGTTTAATGTGAGGGGTTTGAGGGTGAGATGCAACTGACCGACAGTTTTTAGGGTACTGAGAATAGGCAAAATGACATCGGGTGGAGGGGTATCTATGTGCCGATGTTTAAGGATTTGTTTGGGGGTGCGTCTAGAACGCTGAGCATGATATCGTTCGCTGATGTATTTAAAATTACGCAATAATTGTTGCCCATACTCGCTCATAATCGATTCAGGATGATATTGTAACCCCCAAATCGGACGGTGACGGTGGCGTATGCCCATCACCGTTCCATCACGTGTTTGTGCGGTGATGACCAGATCATCCGGTGTCGGTTTTGCGCAAATAAGTGAATGATAGCGTGTGGCTTGAAACGTAGTTGGAATGGTTGCAAATAACTCATCGCCTTGATGCTGAACACGACTCACTTGCCCATGAACCGGCTGAGGCGCTCGAATCACTGAGCCACCAAATGTACTATAAATAGCTTGTTGACCTAAGCATATACCTAAAATGGGTAACGTACTGTTCAAAATAATATCTCGACAAATACCAATATCTTCAGGAATATCCGGATGTCCAGGTCCCGGCGAAATCACAATATTGTCGTACTCCTCCAAGCACAAATCCTCAAAGGATAGCGCATCGTTATACACAACGTCGGGTTCTTGTTGCTGGATGTCCGCTAGCAACTGAAATAAGTTGTACGTGAACGAGTCGTAGTTATCAAGTAATAGTGTTTTCATAGTGTGTTCGGTAAAGATACTGGGGCATATTATCGATGGCCCCCCGCCCAGGTACTTCAGCTTGTCCGAGGCATCCAGGCGATGATCACGTTAAAATAAATACTGAATAAAAAAAATCAATTCACAAGACTGACGCAAAACCTCGATCGCGGAATTTTCGCCAGCCCTTAGCCATTTATTATGGACTGTTGACTATTAAATTTCGACGTCGCGCGATGCAGGCATTCGGATGAAGAATGGTCAACAAATCCTAATAAGCACAAATTCATACTATAATGGTTCTGATACCCAGTATCAAACGTGTGTGCAATGCCTGTACTTATGCTCAGTGGTGAGCCTGGGTCGAGGCTAAGCAGGATCATGCTATAAAATAGGCTTTATGACAAGCCCACTTTGCGTTTAATCGCTGCCGAAAGATTGGCTAAACTCGAGTCTGATGTTTGTGATGTGAGTGGATAGGAATAGTATGACGATTTAAGCGCAGCGGTCTTTATTTTTGAAATATGTATTTACCTGGCGCGGGCGGTAATTTGGGTTCTAGAGGTGTCGCGGGAATTGACCCAGTTGAGTGTTCACTGAGCCAATCATGCCAGGCGATCCACCACGATGCTTCTTGGTGTAATTCTGCAGTTTCTAACCAATCGTCAGGACTAAGAAAACGACTGCGAGTTTTGCGGTGCGTAATGCGGTAACTGCGGCCAGGGTGTCCAGGCTCGCTCAAAATTCCAGCATTATGTCCTCCATTTGTTAAAACGAACACGAGATCATTATTAAGCATCAAATTTAATTTATACACCGATTTCCATGGTGCGACGTGATCTTTTTCGGTGCTGACGATAAACGTAGGGATTTCTATATTTTCTATGGCAATAGAACGGTCTTCTACGCGAAATCGGCCACCACTTAAATCATTATTCAAAAATAATTTTTCTAAATATTCACTGTGCATTTTATAGGGCATACGTGTGGCGTCGGCGTTCCACGCCATTAAGTCAACCATTCCACGTTGTTCTCCATGCATATAGTCTTGAATCATTTTAGACCAAATCATGTCATACGAGCGTAACATTTGAAACGAGCCGGCCATTTGTTTGGTATCTAAATATCCTTTTTCCCACATCATATTTTCTAGAAAGGTTAATTCACTCTTGTTAATGAATAGCATTAATTCGCCAGCCTCGGTGAAATCGCCTTGTGCGGCAAGTAACGTTAAGCTTTTGAGTCGATTATCTTCATCACGCGCCATAGCAGCGGAGGTGATCATAGCCAGCGTTCCTCCGAGACAATACCCCATGAGATGGATTTGCGTATTTGGTTGAATACAGCACACTTTATCAATTGCCGCTATCGCCCCAAGACGATAATAATCATCCATACTCAGGCTGCGGTCTTTACTCGTGGGATTGCGCCACGAAATGATATAAACGGTATGACCTTGACTCACTAACCATCGAACCAGAGAGATATTCGGAGAAAGATCCAAAATATAATATTTCATGATCCAGGCAGGGACAATGAGCACGGGTTCTTTATAGACTGATTTTGTTTGGGGTTCGTACTGAAGAAGCTCAATGAGATGATTGCGAAACACGACGCGTCCCGGTGTAATCGCCACATGCTGGCCTGGTACAAAATTTTCAATCCCGGAAGGTGGCGACCCTGTGATATGTTCCCAGGTATCAACCATGGCAATCTCACTCCCGCGTAGGAGATTCATGCCCAATGAGCGCACTGTTTCTTGATATAAATCTGGGTTGGTTCCAATAAAATTGGCGGGAGATATCGCATCCAAATGTTGTCTAATCATAAACGAAAGAATCCGTTGCGTGTGGGAAGCAAGTCCCGGAAGGTCGGTTGCACGTTGGCACCAATGTTCGGTCAGTTTGAAACATTCTGCCCAGAGTCGCCAGGGCATATACTGCCAGTTAGGCGATTGAAACCGTACATCTTGACCTTCTGCGATGATTTCATTGGATAATAATCGTTTAAGCAATTCACTATAGTGAAGTGGAATAAATAAAATGAGTTCGAGAAGGCACCCAGGGGATTGCGATGATTGCGAAAACCAAGCAAATATGGATGTGCGTATCCCGGCGGGGCTGATACCCATAGTGAATTTAGCTAAATTGGCTTGATAGATGCGATCCACGAGTTTATAAAATGTTTGAGGGTCCTGGTTTGCAGAATAAGATTCGGGAAGGGGCTCTGGGGTGTCGGCATTTAATGCTTCAACGTCGCTACACGTTTGTTTAGAATGGATGGTTTTTCGGTTGCTTTTCATAACCTGAATCCTTGGTTTTTAACGCCTAGTATAGTTTAAGGATAACAGAGCATTCTGGAATTTCCAGTTAAACCGAGGAATAGTATTACTGTGTTGGTTCGGCAATAGGCGCTTTTGTCGAACCAAAGGCATCATCTTCGACATATAACGCCCCGGTGTCACCGGCATCGCTTTGTTCAGGATGGAGTAAGTAATTGCGATGTTGTAAGTAGGCGTCACGCAACAAAGCGTAGCGATCTATCGCTTCTGCGAGCAAGCGATCATTGTCGAGCATTTGTGAACGTAAATCCACGTACCTAAAGCTCAAGACACCATATAAAGTGCCCATCGAGGCAATGTAAGGATATGGGGTGAAAAACGTATATTCAAATATCGTCCCCATCCAATCGCGCAATGTACTCGGTCCTAAAAAGGGAATCATGAGGTAGGGTGAGTGTTGGTCGCCCCAATGTGCAAACGTGAGGCCTAAATCATTGCTGTGACGGGGTAATTTAAACCGTGCTGCGGCTGGATCAAATATTCCGCCGATCCCAAAGCCGGTATTGATGATAAATCGCCAGGTATCTTTGATGGCTTGTTGAAAATCTGCCTGTAAAATATCATTAACGACCGTTGGGATCATGTTAACGTTCATGTAAACATTATTGACACCAGCGCGAACAGGAGCAGGGACTATTGTGACATATAACTTGGCCGGTGGTTGTAATACCACCTTGTCGAATACTTCGTTGAATTTAAAGATTTTACGATTAATAGGTTCGTAGGGATCGACAGGGTTCGGTCCACGAGTTTGGCAACCTTCTAAGTGTGTAATAGTCGCAGTGAGGATAAGAATCTTGATCCATCTCATAAATTTAGTATGCGATCCTTGCCGTTTAATTCACACAAAAGGGTGGCTTGACCCTTCGTCTATTCACCACAATGTCTGGAACTCAAAGAACAGTCAGATTTGAGTGCAGATTGAGCAGTGCTGTATAATTTAGAAAAAGTAATAGTACACGATAACCATAGATTTAGCCAAGAGGTTTGCTATAATAGCCGCTTCGAGTGATAATACGCGACCGTATGGTGGAGAGTAACATGAGTTTGACAACGACAATGGATGACAACGATAACATTATCCATGAAAAGCCAGGTGCCCAGTTGGCGGCGCAGCGTGTACTAAAAGAATACTCTCAAGAATATGTTGCAGGAAAACTGCACTTACGCGTCCGTATCATTGAATTGTTGGAAGCTGACGATTATCAAAATATGCCAGAAGCCGTATTCATTAAAGGCTATTTACGTGCGTACGCTAAATTATTAGGCGTCGCGCCCGAACCATTGCTTTTAGCCTTTCATCAACACTATTCGAGTGAAAAAAAATTAGACAAAGCATTGTGGCAAAGTCGTAAGCAAAGTAATCGTGCAGAACACACCATACGTTGGGTTACGATTGGATTGAGTTTATCGGCATTGATTGCTGTTGGAATGTGGTGGGAGTCCAATCGACAAGACGCCCCTATTTTAGCAGAACATGAAGTACACCAAGAAAATGCGCAAGCGGACCCTGCACAAGATGTGCGCTTAACCGATTTGTCTAAAATGCGTTCATTATTATCGTCAGTAAAGACCTCAGCATTCACACAGGAGACTGAGGGTGACTGATCGCATTCAAGCCATTCGCGGTATGAATGATGTTTTGCCTAATGAGACACCACGCTGGCAACATCTTGAACGTGTGTTGGTGCAATGCTTGTCCGCTTATGGCTATCAAGAAATTCGTTTTCCACTGGTGGAAAATACGCAATTATTTAAGCGCACGATCGGCGATCATACCGATATCGTTGAAAAAGAGATGTATACGTTTCAGGATTTGAATCAAGAGTCTTTAACGTTGCGCCCAGAAGGAACAGCCGGCTGTATTCGTGCGTGTTTGGAGCATGGCCTGTTGCATAATCAGCAACAAAAATTATGGTATGCGGGCCCAATGTTTCGTCATGAAAAGCCACAAAAAGGCCGTTATCGCCAATTTCATCAATTTGGCGTCGAAGCTTTGGGCGTATCAGGCGTGGGTGTTGAATTAGAGTTAATCCTCTTGGCGCGTCGTTTATGGACGCTGCTAGGGATAGAAAGCGCAGTGGAACTCCAGATTAACACGTTGGGCGAACAGGATGAACGTCAGACGTATCGCCAAGTTCTTATTGATTACCTTACGCCCCATCAGGCGCAATTGGATGACGAGTGCAAACGACGCTTACACCGGAGTCCTATTCGTATTCTTGATAGTAAAAATCCAGCATTGTCGACCCTCATCGCGGCGGCACCGAAGCTGATTGATCATGTCTCATCAACGAGTCGTGAGCGCTTTGAGCAGCTAATCTCAGGACTAGACGCTTTAGGTGTTCCTTACCAAATCAACCATGCTTTGGTTCGAGGCTTGGATTATTATGGGCATACCGTATTTGAATGGATGACCGACTGCTTGGGTGCGCAAGCGACCATTTGTGCGGGTGGCCGTTACGATCGTTTAGTGGAGCAATTGGGTGGGCAATCCACGCCTGCGGTTGGCTTAGGGATTGGGGTAGAACGTTTGTTGCTATTGATGGAACAGCAAGGCAAAGAGCGGGTTGAGCCATCGTATCCTGATGTCTATATGATTACTGAATCTGAGCGTGATTTGCCGGTTTCTTTAGCGATTGCAGAAACTATACGCCAAGCCTGTCAGGTTAAAGTAGTCACCTATCTTGGACAAGGTCGAATCAAAAATCAATTTAAACAAGCGGATAAGTCTGGTGCGCGTTTCGCTTTGATTCTTGGCGAACAAGAAATTCAGAAAAAAATGATTAGCATAAAGGATTTACGAAACGGTGAAGACCAAACCACCGTGCTCCAGACAGATATTGTGACTACATTAAGCCATTGTTTTTAATGTTACAGAGAATGCAAACCGACAAAACGTTACGCTAGGGGGGGATATGTCTTCTACATACATGACAGAGACAGAACAAGTAGAATTATTAAAAGCTTGGTGGAAACGTTATCATCGCTTGGTGTTGATAGGCCTCAGCCTTATATTCTTATCTATTTCAGGCGTTCGTTATTGGCAATGGCATCAACAAGTCATCAATGAACAAGCGTCTAACGCTTATGAACAATTGATGGTGGCTTTTTCAGACCATGAAATCAAAGCTGTGCGTAGTTATGCCAATCAATTAGTTAATACGTATCCCCAAACTATCTATGCGGATACCGCACGTTTGGTAGAAGCTAAGTTAGAAGTAATCGCAGGGCATTATGATAAAGCCGTGCTCGTATTAACTAAAGTTGTTGAACATGGAAAGTTTAACGTACTGATTGATGTTGCTCATTTACGATTAGCCCGAATTTTTCAATATCAAAAATTGTATAAAAAAGCATTGGCTGAGCTCGCTCAAGTTACTAATCCCAGTTATAAAACGAATATCTCCGAACAAAAAGGAGATATTTTTTATGCAGAGGGTCAAATTCCAAAAGCTGTCAAAGCTTATCAACGTGCTAAAATGGCGAATGAGCAAGAAGGTGTGGGTAATTCGTTTTTAGATATGAAGCAACATGAAGCACTTGCTGCTGCGCAGCAGTCTTCATTAGCTATTCAAACTTCCTAAGAATCTAGGATTAGGAAGTTAATTGTAGTCGGATCCTAAGGTGTGTTATGCGTTTTATAGTGGTGATAGTGTTAGGGTTACTGAATTTACAGGCGTGTTCATTAGTGGATGACTATGTTTTGGGAAAAGATAACACCCTGAAACCGGCACCTCTGAAAAAAATTCATGCAAAAGTACATCTGGTGAAGCAATGGTCTGCCGCTATTGGCAAATCGGTTAAAACCAGGACCTACCTAAAATTGAAACCTGTAAAAGTCGGGCAGGTGATTTATACCGCAATGCCTGATGGGCGTATCTCTGCTGTGGATGCGCATACCGGTCACCTGATTTGGAATGTGGTTTTAAAACAATCGATTGTGAGTGGACCCACGGTTTCCCAGGGCGTTGTTATTGTCAGCACGGATTCGGCAACGCTTGTTGCCCTTTCTCAAGTAAAGGGTGAAAAACGTTGGGTGGCCCACTTATCAGAAGACGCCTTGTCAAAATCGGTCATCGCAGGTGATAAAGTCATTGCTAAATCAATTGATGGTCATTTGTATGCCTTTGACCTGAAGCGGGGTAAAGAGTGCTGGATGGTTGAGCATGGCGCCCCTAATTTAATATTGAGGACCAGCTCTGCGCCTAAAGTGATGGGTGATCTGGTCGTAGTAGGGTATTCTGATGGGAAACTGGATGCCATCGAATTAAGCACAGGGCGTATAGTATGGCAGCGCTCAATTGCGTATGCAAATGGTGCCAGTGATGTGGAGCGCTTGGTCGATATTGGCGCCGATCTGGTGATCCGCGGTCGATGGGCCTATCTGGCGAGTTATCAGGGTTATATTGGCGCTTTAAATTTAGACGATGGACAATTTATCTGGTCTAAACCTGCATCAGTTTACAAAAATATGGCGATAGATTCAGAGACATTGTACGTGAGTGATAGTCATGATGTGATTTGGGCATACGACCTAAAAACCGGGCAAATCAAATGGAAACAGACAGCATTGAAGGGGCACGTGATTACGGAGCCAGTATTGAACGACAAGTACCTGGTCGTAGGGGATTCGTTGGGATATGTGCATACGCTTTCGAAAAAAAATGGTGAGCGAATAGGTCTTGACTTTCTAGGGAGCGCAATCGATATTCCGCCCCTGCGAACGGAAGGACAATTTCTGTTTGTGACCGCAGATGGTGTGTTATCTGCCCTAAACTTGCAAGCTGTATCATGATACCAATTATTGCACTGGTCGGTCGGCCAAACGTGGGTAAATCGACTTTATTCAACCGTATTACGCAAACACAAGCGGCGTTAGTGGCTGATTTTCCTGGATTGACTCGAGATCGCCAATATGGTGATGCGGAATTTGAAGGAAAATCGTTCATAGTCGTGGATACCGGCGGAGTTGGGGTTGAAGATGCATCGGTCGATGCCTTAATGTCCAAACAATCGACCATGGCACTCGATGAAGCGGATCTCATTTTTTTTGTGGTAGATGCTCGTTCAGGGCTGACCCCGGTAGACTATGATATTGCTAAACGTGTGCGCAAGCTGAGTAAACCCGTGTTTCTAGTCGTCAACAAGATAGATGGATTAGAGCCCGATGTGGTGTGTGCCGACTTTCAAACGATGGGTATTAAGGAATTGTTTGGCGTATCGGCTACCCATGGTCGTGGTATGGGTGCTCTGTTGGAGGCGGCGACTGCAGATTTCGAGAT
>CANNJG010000045.1 GCA_947504795.1 Legionellaceae bacterium | reverse complement strand
AGTCTTTATCCAAGGCATCACAGACACTCCTAGCTATTGGTCTGGATGTAGATTAACTGTTACCTATGTGTCCGGTCACTTTTGTTACCGATGTGACCGGGTCGGACCCATCGGGCACCTTCTCCCATCAATGGGAGAAGGTGTTTTTACTGAACTGTTGGCATAGTTTACGAAATCTTTTTTTCAAATGCACCCAAAACCCCCTATTTTACTAGAGATTTTTTAATAGCGGGAATTGCTGCAGTTTACCCCACTAACCACTATATGTAGTGGTTAGTGTTTTTGCTGGCATCGGATCAATTTCAAGCGCTTGTTGTATCAATCGGTAAAAAGCTCCCCCCTTGAGGCCGATGTCCTGCGGTTAAATCGAAAGGTAAACTCATCAAGATAATACGGCAAATTTTTGTGATTGATGGCTCCATGGTGTGTGTCCACTAACCAGCGTTTTAGTAATGAAGCAACGCGATGAGCAATCTGAACTGCATCTGATACCTTAACATTATTATTGGTAATGGGCGTATGAGCATAACCAATATCACACAAACTACTGTACACCCCCCAGCCATCTGTACGTATTGTACTGCCTATTGAAACCATCTGCTGAATCGCATGCGTTAGTACGTCGCCAGACGCATCAGTGATAGTAGAGAGTCTAATGCGTCCTATGCCACTTCCTGTGTCTTCGGCGGCTATTAACACCAGCGTTTTGCCTTCTGCGCCGCGTCCTCTTTTACCGGCGTGCTCACCACCAACAATGGTTTCATTTACTTCAACAAGACCACTTAATTGATCACGTCCAGGAGGAAACATCGCTCTACAAAGCTTGTGTAACCACTCCCATGCTGTGTGATAACTACCCAAGCGTCTTTTGAAGACCAAGTGCACTAACACCATTCTTTTGGCTGACAACATACCAGATAGCTTGAAACCAAAGTCGGAGGGGTTTATGCGTATCTTGAAACAGTGTGCCAGCGATGACCGAGAAATCATATTTGCACGCCTGACAACCGTACAACCCTCTACCAAGTTTTAAAATGTTTTGGCCAGAACAGCGGATACATTGACACCCATTTGGCCAACGTATGATGCTCCGATACTCTAAACAAGCTTCTTCATTTGGAAACAAATCCATCAGTTCTACCACATTTTTGGGATAAATATTCATATTCCAAAACACTATATGTAGTGGCTGGTGGGGTCAACTGCATAGCCATGTAAATTAATTGAACGACTTTGGAAGTTCATTAAGAAAAAAGTGCTTTACAACACATACTATAAAAAATTTGATACCTTCAAAAAAATCCAGCAATTCAAACCAGAATTGGACTCTTAACTGACAAGTAATTTTCAGCTTTTAAATGCTAATTGATAGTGACTGCCTGCCTGTTTCTTCCAGGCTAAGCCCGGTTGCTTGTCAGCGGGATCCGGTTTTCTATCCGCATCGCTGGATCCCGCTGACAAGCACGGGACTTAGGCAGTGGCCTAGGTCGCTACATAGTTCCGAAAATTGATTCGTGTAGGGTATTATACAAAAACATTAATATATAACGCTAATTGCCTGCTACTTTGACTTGTTCTCATTCGCGCTGTTAGCCCTTGCGCTCATGTCAGTAGCGTCTGATTCGTGCGGTTTACTCGCCTCGACGTTCCTTAACCAAGCGGCGATAACGGGGATATTTACGCACTCGTTGCAGACCCCACAACGTTTGTAAGGGGCCTGAAATTGCATAAGCTAGAGATGCCAACCAAATCACTAAAGAGGGTGCTGCAGCGACTGCAACAAAGGAGATAACCAGTGCCAGAACGTAAAAAAACGGGACTTTTCCCTTAAAATCTATTTCTTTAAAACTATAATAGCGAATATTGGATACCATCAAGATCGCCGATATCAAGGTCAAGCAAGCCGTAAACGCGGCAAGAAAATGATTATGCCAATCATTTTCTTGGCATAACCAAACAAAAGAAGCCATTGTAGCTGCGGCTAGGGTTGAGCTCAATCCTTGAAAATAACGTTTGTCCGATGTGTTCAATTGTGTGTTGAAACGAGCTAGGCGTAAGGCCACTGCGGCGGTATAGACAAACGCAATTAACCAGCCTAATTTACCTAATCCTTGTAGAATCCACCCATATAACAACAACGCAGGGGCGACACCAAACGTGACCATATCTGACAAACTATCATACTCAGCACCAAAATCTGTCTCAGTATTCGTCAATCGTGCAATACGACCATCTAAACCATCTGTAATAATACCGATGATAATAGCGATCGCGGCTACTTCATAATGCATCTTCATGGAAGCCATTAATGAGAAAAACGCCGCAAACAAGCTTGCTGTCGTGAATAAGTTCGGCAATAAGTATATGCCGAAACGCCCTGTTTTGTGTTTCATGAAAATCATCCGAATAAGTTATCGAGGCACAAACCGCTTATCCTGAATACAGCGAATTATCTTCCAATCATATCAGTCTGCCTGATGATGGCGACTTTCGTTGTAGTCAGGATAGGTGATAAGCCTAAGCTTCTGGTAAATCATCTACATCGAGAGTCGATGTAATTTCATGTTCGTTCACTAGTTCTGCTTTATTAGCACCCGCTTTGTCTTTCCATTCTAATTTAACACGGCCTTGTTTATCGATACCCGCCACAAATACCGTTACACTTTCACCTTCTGACAGAACGTCTTCGACTTTTTGATTGCGATCAGCGCAGATTTGTGAAATATGTAATAATCCATCTTTCCCAGGTAACAGGTTGATAAAGGCACCAAAGTCCATGATTTTTGTGACTTTACCATGATACGTTTGTCCAACTTCAACTTCAGCTATTAACGCTTTAATTTGGCGTTGAGCTTCTTCCAGCGCATCCATACTGGGAGAAAACAATTGAACCACACCGGTATCATCAATATCAATTGATACACCAGTCGCCTCGATTAGCCCTTTGATAGTTGCGCCACCTTTACCGATGATGGTTCGAATTTTATCTTCTGCAACCTTCATGGTTACAATTCTAGGCGCGTGTTGTGACAACTCTTCACGAGGAACTGACAGCGCATGGTTCATGACTTCTAAAATGTGACGTCGACCTGCTAATGCTTGTTCTAAGGCTTGTTGCATAATTTCTTTGGTGATGCCTTTGATCTTGATATCCATTTGTAATGCGGTCACACCTTCTTGAGTACCCGCAACTTTAAAGTCCATATCACCCAAATGATCTTCATCACCTAAAATATCCGTTAATACTGCAAAACGATCACCCTCTTTAATTAATCCCATCGCAACCCCAGCAACAGGCGCTTTCAACGGCACACCCGCATCCATCAACGCCAAGCTGGTACCGCACACGGTTGCCATCGAACTTGAACCGTTAGACTCTGTAATTTCCGACACAACCCGCAATACATAGGGAAATTCTTGTGTGGTAGGTAACACGGCCGTTAAACTACGTCGTGCTAGGCGACCATGCCCAATCTCACGGCGTTTTGGACTGCCTATCATGCCGGTTTCTCCAACCGAGTAAGGAGGGAAGTTATAATGCAGCATAAATCTGTCTCTGACTTCACCTTCAAGTTTGTCTAAAATCTGTGCGTTACGATCATTCCCCAAGGTTGCTACCACAATGGCTTGTGTTTCGCCGCGGGTGAATAACGCTGAACCGTGAGCCCGATCCAAGACATGTGTTCGGATTGCGATAGGTCGTACCGTGTGGCGATCTCGACCATCAATACGCGGTTCGCCATCTAAAACTAGTTGACGCACATGATTTTTTTCTAATTGTTGGAGTAAATTTTTGATCTGATCACTTGCTGTTTCCGGTTGTTCTTCTGATAGGGTCGTCACAAGCGCATCGCGGATTTCATGCAGACGTTCATAACGGCTTTGTTTGTCTTTAATTGCATACGCTTGTGCAACGTCTGCTTTTGCCAATGAATGCACGCGTGCAACCAACGCTTCATCTACAGCAACTTCTGTCCATGGCCAAAGTGGCGTGCCAACCTCTTGGGCTAACTCATTGATCAAACGAATGACTGGTTTCATCATTTCGTGTCCAAACATCACTGCGCCTAGCATGACATCTTCACTCAATTCACGTGCTTCAGATTCAACCATCAAAATGGCATCTTCTGTGCCTGCAACCACAAGGTCTAATGCGGAATTTTTCAACGCCGTAGGCCCAGGATTTAACAGATAAATGCCCTCATGGTATCCGACTCTTGCGGCACCGATAGGCCCGTGAAAAGGAATGCCTGAAATCGCCAAGGCGGCAGAGGCACCAATCATGGCAATGACGTCGGCAGAAACTTCGGGATTCAGAGACATAACAGTGGCAATAATTTGCACTTCATTCATGAAGTTTTCTGGGAATAAGGGGCGCAATGGTCGATCGATTAGTCGTGAACGCAATGTTTCTTCTTCACTCAACCGTCCTTCGCGTTTATTAAATCCACCTGGGATCCGTCCGGCCGCATACATTTTTTCTTGGTAAACAACGGTTAAAGGGAAAAATGAATTTTTTTCTGCGCCCTCTTTTCTACCAACGACAGTCACTAACACTTGCGTGCCGTTCATCGATGCTAATACCGCACCGTGCGCTTGCCGTGCAATCTCTCCGGTTTCTATAACGAGTTTATGCTCACCGAATTGGATTTCTTTTGTAATCTTAGCCATAGTAAAGGTTACCTCTAGGAAAATAAAAAAGGCGCAGTCATCGCGCCCTTTGTTAACAAATCACAGCCTGGACAAAACCTCAGTTTTACGTTGTCGATAAGTGCTGTGTACGGTAGTAAGATACGGCAGCAAATCAATACGAATCCCTAAGACCCAGTTTTTGAATCAAACCGATATAACGCGTTTGACTTGCTTTTTTCAAATACTTCAACAACTTGCGTCGTTTGTTCACCAACGCTTGTAACCCGACGCGAGAATGAAAATCTTTAGGGTGAGTTTTGAAATGATCGGTCAAGTATTTGATACGACCTGTCATTAATGACACCTGTACTTCAGGTGAACCTGTATCACCATCAGCACGCTTGTGCTCGGTAACGATTTGTGATTTTTGTGCGCTCGTTAGCGACATGTATTGACTCCTGACTATAAATTCATCAAATAAACGATGGATCCAACTATTACCCATTAATATTAGGACGACATTTTAACAAGTCATCTGAGAATAAACAAGGGCTATTTTCTACTTTTATGGTCTATTGTCGTACGATTCTATCGATTTGTGGATAATTTTTTTTAGATCAATTTAATCAAATTGACCAACATCCTCACACAGGCGCGTAAGTCATTGATAAATATATCTATTTTTTGTTTGTGTGCAAAAAGATAAGTACTTAATTATCCACAAAATCTGTGGATAATCCTGTGGGTATACTGAGACTATCGTTGTAAATACAGCTATTCCGCCAACTGATTCAGATCCTTCCAGCATGATTTTAATCCAATCTTTTCGTCGATTATAGTTTATTACGGTTGCCCTGGTAAATTATGTTGGTATGATAGTAACCCTACGTTATGATTGTTGAATTGTTATTGTATGGGAGCGGGGTGGATGAATAAGGCAGTGCTATCTTTACTTTTATACAGCTGTTCACTGTCCTCATTTGCTAACACGCTTCAACAGCCTATTGATGCACTGATTCGTAACATAGATCCAAACATTAATATGGGAATGATGGTCGTCGATTTGAATACAGGTGAAACCCTGTATCAACGTCATATTAAACAAACGTTCATCCCTGCCAGTAATATGAAACTTTTCTCGGATGCAACCGCATTACTCGCTTTAGGACCTGACTACCACTTCCAAAGCCAACTCACTACCGATGCAACCCATATTCAGCAAGGCACCTTATTTGGTTCGCTTTATCTTTATTTGCCGGGCGATCCCACGCTCACTAAAACAAATATCGATGAATTGTTTAGAGTATTACCAAAACTAGGCGTACAACGCATTACCGGATCGGTGGTATTGGCGAGTGACTTTGCGAATATACAACCCCATCCACCTGGGATTGTGCCTCGTGATTTGAATTATAGTTACGGGGCATCCCTAGCCCCCCTGATCGTCAGTGAGAATCGTGTCACCATCACCGTCAATCCTTCGTGTCGTGCAGGCGATCATGCCATAGTGGAATATTCAGCGCCTGCAGGTAGCTTTATTTTGGATAATCAAGTCACCACGGTGGCAGGAAGTGCCGGCGGCATCAGCTTCACGACAACCGATGACAATCGTTTGGTCGTCCGCGGCAAAATTGGTCAAAAGCAAGGTTCCGTTCAGGCACGTATTCCCGTAAAAAATCCATTAAGTCATACGCAGGAACTCATCAAGCTCGCATTACACAAACAAAATATCACGTTCAATGGCCCCGTCACTCTAGGGAAAATAAAACCTTCAATGCTCCTCGCCACCCATTATTCGCAGCCGATTGTTCACATCATGGCCGAAACGCTCAAACCCTCGGATAATCTCTATGCGGACAGTTTGTTTCTGCATACCGCAGCTAAAATTCATGGTACCCCTTTAAACTGGGAAGAGGCTCAACCGGTTATCAAACAGTATTTACAACAGCAAACGGGTATTGATATGCACCCAGCTGTTCTCATTGATGGTTCTGGACTATCACGTCGTAATTTATTAACGGCCGAGCAAACCGTAGAACTGTTATCTTATTTATACAATCATTTTCCTTTAGCCTATGAATATATCGCGGCACTTCCCATTGCAGGTCAAGATGGTACGCTCTTACACCGGTTGCGTAAACCCACCCAAAAAGGATTAATTCGCGCCAAAACCGGCTCTATGACTGGTGTTATCAGCTTGTCGGGATATTTATACACCGCGAATGCGCACACGTTGGCTTTTGCTATCTTCATCAATACACGTGCCGGCACCCATCCGAATATCTCTGGGCGTTACCGGTCTATGGTTGATAGTTTGTGCGATTATTTACTCAGACAAAAACCAGATACGACACAACATTTGGTCTTATCGCTCAATCCACATGCAAGCGTAGCGTTTCAAAAACAAGCATCTGATGCCGACAAACAACGTAATCGCATAGTGAAATGGCGCCGCATTGAATACGCACTCAAACAAGCCTTGAAGGATCAAGCGGTAACCGTTGTGTTTAGAGATGATCAACTCATTCTTCAAGACCACAATGCTAATATCAACACGGTATGGTCTACCCTGCAAAAAATAAGCCATCAGTATTCTATTGCCATTGCATTAGAAGGTGCGACGGAACCCACTCGCATTAATCCTCAACTACAATTATTATGGATTAAGAATCAAAAACTAGGGACAAATCGTCAATGGGTCTTGCACGAAAGTATTAGCTAAAGAAAGCGCTGCGTTATCACGACAATTGTATCCTCACATTTTAAAAGCAAACAATCTCACTTGAGATCAATTATCGTTCCATATGCCGCTGTAATATCTGCAATTGTTGTTGTAAATTCTCGAGCTCATCGATTAGCTCCAATGCCAAAATTACCCCTGGAGAATTAATCCCTAAATCTCGATGCAAACGGCAAGCCGATAACACTCTTTTGAGATGAGCGCCTTGAAAGATAAGTTGTTTATGGGGCGTATCGATTTCTTCAAGTAAGCCTTGTTCTAACATATCGAGTAGCGTATCTTCGGAGATAGCATGCTGCTTACAAATTTCAACAAACGTGAGCTGCAGGGCTTCGTCTACTATCATACCCGTCACGATTGTAAACTTAGTCATGCAGCTTCTCCATTGTGTCACGAGGATTAAATGGCATTTCTTTGGCCATAGTCTGATATAGAGCCATCGCGGCATCCGTAGTGGGTTGTGGTATAACAATCTTCAACAGTACATATTGATCTCCTGGATTTTCCCCAGTTAATCCGCGATGTTTTAAGCGAAGTTTTTGTCCAGCCTGTGAATGCTTGGGAATTTTTAAGTCGACAAGCCCTGCCAACGTCGGTACTTTTACGTTTGCGCCCAGGGCTGCTTCCCAAGGCGTCACCGGCAAAGTCATGTAAATATCATTATCTACAACATCAAATACCGGATCCCGCTGCACCATCATCGTCACATACAAATCGCCATTAGGCCCACCGTGACTCCCTGGTTCTCCCAATCCAGCTAGCCGAATTTTCTGTTCTGAACGAACCCCTGGGGGAATTTTAACGCGAATTTTTTGAGTGTCTGGGGGCGTGACACCAGATTTTGATAGAACTATTTCTTTAACAACGCCATGGTAGGCTTCTCGTAAGCTGATGGTGATTGTACCGTGAATATCCCCTCCACCGCGCTTACTGCGCGCGCCTCTGAACAAAGATGCAAACAGATCCGCATCAAATCCTCCGGCAGCTTGTGCTTCATCTCCCCAATCGCTCGATGTGTAGGCTTGGCCTGCTTGCTGATCTTGAGCACGATCCTGAGAACGAGGACCCGCTCGCGTTTGATCGTATTCTTTACGTTTAACCGCGTCTTTTAGAACCTCGTAGGCTTCACCTAAGTCTTTAAAGTTGTTCTCTGCGTCGGGTTGTTTATTTAAATCAGGATGATATTTTCGCGCTAACCGCCGGTATGCTTTTTTAATATCTTCTGAGGAAGCATCTGACTTAACACCCATTACTTGATAATAATCATTATAACCCATAGCTACCTCAAGTATTATTTGGATACATCGTGCATTAATTCCTCAATATAACGTCTACATGTTAGAGGCTTACTGATAGTATCGATATATTGCCGCGTACCTCCAGTTCCCGTAATCAGCAAGGAGCCGTATTGTAAGATACTGCCTAATATAGATTGACGGATATCGATACTTTCTATTTTATTCATTGGAATATCGAGGGTTTGACGGACAATGATCCCACTGCACATCATCACTCTATTTTGTTTAATATTCAAAAACGAAAAATGATACGTCAACCAGACAATACATTCCCACAACACAGCAATACCTGCAAAACTAAATCCAATCGGATGAGGTAACGGCGTATAGTACGCTAATACAAAGGCAAACATTAATAAGGCAATCGGTCCCAAAAATATCACCCAATGCAACCTTGCTTGATAAACCACTGTAGCTGTATCTTTGTTTTGCATAACTCAATCCTCACTTGTTTCACCAACATCAATCTTGTAAGCTGCAGGTATCCTATCGTCAGTAATGGAAAATAATGCGACCAATTAGCAAATGTTTAAACTCTAAATTATCACAAATTTGCATGCGCGCCATTCAGTTAGAAGAACTTTCTGCGATTGTTTTAAAGTATCTACCTCAGGCACTACGAGCCCATTGCCAAGTGAGTAGTTTTCGCTCGGGAATATTGGTCTTAATGACCTCAAGTCCTATATGGGCGACTCAATTACGATATTTTGCTCCGGAATTAAGAGAGCGGTTACGAGCAGAAGCTAACCTGTATCAGATCATCAGCGTACAAATTAAACTCCAGCCTGAATTCGTAGGGTTGCGTCATCCGGGGTGACCCAAATTAAGCAATCACTCTTATATGGTTTGGATAACAAGATCCCCATCGCTAATCGGGAAATAAGCTTCCTTATCAAAGTAAACATATTCCCAAGCATCTTGAGTCACCATTAATTTGCGGAGTAATTTATTATTCAACTCATGCCCTGAGCGGTAGCCTTCAAAGGCGCCAATCAAGCTCGAGCCGAGTAAATACAAATCACCGATCGTATCTAAAATTTTATGTTTTACAAACTCGTCTTCAAATCGCAAGCCATCTTCATTCAAAATACGATATTCATCGACTACAATAGCATTATCTAAGCTACCCCCTTTAGCCAAATCATTCAGACGTAGCCTTTCATAATCAGATAAAAAACCAAATGTTCGAGCCCGACAAACTTGCTTGATATACGAAGTCGCAGAAAAATCAAATACGGCTGTCTGCGGTTTGTGTGTAAACACGGGGTGATCAAAATCAATCGTAAAAGAAATCTTATACCCATCATGAGGTAAAAATTGGACATACTTACCTTTTTCTTCAACACGAATAGGCTTTTTAATGCGAATATAACGCTTTCGGGCAATTTGCTCTCGGATACCAGCAGATTGAATTAGAAAAACAAAGGGCGCGGCACTGCCATCCATAATCGGAATTTCAGGAGCATTAACATCAATATACGCGTTATCAATACCCAAACCTGCCAAAGCGGACAATAAATGCTCGACTGTGGCAACTTTAACACCATCCTGTTGCAAAGAAGTACACAGCATGGTTTCACACACGTTTTCATAGGACGCGCGTATTTCTGCAACGGGATCTAAATCAATCCGACGAAACACGATGCCTGTATTATCAGGTGCAGGATGTAACGTTAAAAGGACTTTGTCTCCCGAATGTAACCCAACACCTGTCGCTTGAATAATAGTGTTTGGCGTTCGTTGTTTTGTCATTCAATACTCACCTTCTGTCTTCCCCTTACATTAACTCGGAAGTTTTCATTAGCTTAGCAATTATTTCCTATTCCCGCAAATGGGGCTTTTCCATACCTTGCACGGAAAGGCACATCATACCGAGTTATGTCTCAAAATGGAATGATCAACTCTGGATCTAACAACTGCAATTGCTCTCTAAATAACCCTTGAATTTGATTCAAAACCCCTTCAGATTGTGCTTCAAATCGAGCCACCAAACACGGAGTTGTATTGGACGCACGGACTAATCCCCACCCTTCAGGAAACTCCACGCGCAATCCATCTATCCGAATAATATCCGCATTCGGAAACTGAGCCTTTTTAACAAAGGTTTCCATAAATGCAAATTTATTTTCTTCGTAAATGGGGATTTTAATTTCTGGCGTATTAATGCTATTTGGAATAGCCTCAAATTGCGTGCTAACCGTTGTGGTCGATAGGGTCAGCATTTCCAATAACCGACATGCAGAATAAAGCGCATCATCAAATCCATACCAGCGATCTTTAAAAAAGAGATGTCCGCTCATTTCTCCAGCTAGCACCGCCTGCTCTTCTTTCATTACTTTTTTGACAATAGAATGTCCAGTAGGACACATTCTAGGCTCTCCTCCCGCGCCCGTAATCACATGTGCCAAATGTCTGGAGCATTTAACATCGTACACAATAGCCGCACCTGGGTGCGCTGCTAATACATGGGGGGCGTAAAACATCATCAATCTATCAGGCCAAATCAACTCACCGTGGTCCGTCATCACCCCTAAGCGATCAGCATCCCCATCGAATGCTAATCCAATATCCGCATGATGCGATGCAATAGCGGCCCTTAGATCCATCAAATTAGCTTCTACCGTTGGATCAGGGTGGTGATTAGGAAAGCGTCCATCTACGTCGCAAAATAATTCAATCACGTCACAGCCTAATTGACGCAATAATTGAGGAACGACAACCCCCCCAATACCATTGCCGCAATCCACCACTACCCGCAACGGTCTGTGCAAACAAATGTCGCTTTGAATACGTTGAGAATAGGAGGGTAATATATCCCGTTGTTCGAAGTGGCCTTGTCCGTTGATAATCGATTTATTTTGAATCAATTTGAGTAACTGTTGAATCCCTTCTTCCGTCAGCGTAGTCGCGGCTAATACTAGTTTAACCCCGTTGTAATCCGAAGGGTTATGGCTTCCGGTCACCATCAAACCACTATCAATATCGT
>CANNJG010000044.1 GCA_947504795.1 Legionellaceae bacterium | reverse complement strand
TGCAGTTTAAGGATGTTTTTTTAGGCCAAGATAAACGTCCCTATACGCGAGCGGTGAGTGCGCAACGTTGTTTGCGTGCGGGGGGTAAACACAATGATTTAGACAATGTGGGTTATACCGCGCGGCATCACACTTTCTTTGAAATGTTAGGTAATTTTAGTTTTGGCGATTATTTTAAACGTGAGGCTATTCGTTTTGCTTGGGAATTTTTAACCCAAGTTCTAGCGATTCCTGCGAGTCGTTTGTGGGTGACGGTTTATTTGGACGATGATGAAGCTGCCATGATTTGGCAGCAAGATATTGGCGTGGCGCCGGATCGGATTGTGCGGTGTGGAGAGAAAGATAATTTTTGGTCAATGGGCGATACGGGCCCCTGCGGACCGTGTAGTGAAATCTTTTACGATCATGGCCCAGAAGTTGATGGTGGTCCTCCGGGAAGCGCGGATGCCGACGGGGATCGCTATATTGAGATTTGGAATCTGGTGTTTATGCAATTTAACCGCGACAGAGACGGTGTCTTGCATCCATTGCCACAACCTTCTGTGGATACTGGGATGGGGTTGGAACGTATCGCGGCAGTCGTGCAAGGGGTGCATAATAATTACCACATTGATACGTTTCAATATTTGATTGAGCAAATCATGACGTTGGCTCAAGGGCTGGATCGTGACCATCCTTCTTTGAAAGTATTAGCCGACCATATTCGCGCCTGTGCATTCTTGTTGGCGGATGGGGTTATTCCAAGCAATGAAGGACGAGGTTATGTGTTACGTCGGATTATTCGACGCGCGGTACGTCATGGCTATGCATTAGGATTGCCCCTACCGTTTTTCTATCGGTTAGTACCCCCTTTAATTGCCGTGATGGGTAAAGCATACCCAGAACTTGCGACCCATCAGCAGGTAATCGAGCAACGTTTAGAACAAGAGGAACAACAATTTGCGCGCACACTTGAACAAGGATTGCGCTTGCTGCAAGATCATCTTCAACAATCCCAGCACCAAGATATTCCAGGTGAGGTAGCTTTCAAACTGTATGATACGTATGGGTTTCCCCTAGATTTAACCGCTGATATTGCGCGTGAACATCGATTGACCGTGGATATCGTGGCGTTTAATGATTGCATGCAGCAGCAACGAAGCCAATCCCAGCTTGCGAGTCAATTTGAGCATGATTATACCCAGATCCCAAGCGTTGCGGTTGCTACGGAATTTCAAGGCTATACTCAGAACGAAATTCAAAATGAGATACAAGCCATTCTTCAAGCGGGGCGATCGGTGGATCGGATACATTCAGGCGAAGCAGCAGCCCTCGTATTAGCCTCGACCCCTTTTTATGCTGAAGCTGGCGGCCAAGTGGGCGATAGCGGTACGCTCGTGTGCGGTGATGCGATATTCAGAGTGGATGACACTCAGCAACACGGTCAGGCCATATTGCATTATGGCCAATTATTGCAAGGGGACATTCGCGTTCATCAACGTGTTCAAGCTAAAATTGATGGGGTGCGACGTGCGGGGATTCGCTTAAATCACTCTGCAACGCATCTATTACACGCGGCGTTGTGCCAGCAATTGGGCCCTCATGTCCAGCAAAAAGGCTCGCTTGTTGAAGCAGAGCGTGCGCGTTTTGATTTTGCACATCATGCCGCGCTGTCTTCACCAGCGCTTGAAGAATTGGAGAGGGTTGTTAATCAAGAAATTCGTGACAATCATGAAATTATTACGGATATCATGTCTATTGATGATGCTAAACAGACCGGTGCAGCGGCTTTATTTGGTGAAAAATATGGCGATACGGTTCGCGTATTGTCCATGGGTAATTTTTCAAAAGAGTTATGTGGCGGGACGCACGCACGTCGATCCGGTGATATCGGTTTATTCAAAATTACCGCTGAATATGGGGTTGCGAGTGGTGTGCGGCGTATTGAATTTGTAACCGGTGTCGCCGCACTCAATTGGATGCATAAACGCTTACGCGTTTTACAAACGGTTTCGCACCAACTTAAAACGCAACCGGAAGCGGTTGAAGAAAAGGTTGCTTTATGTTTACAAACAATCAAGCAACAAGAAAAAGATCTGCTACAGTATAAGCAAAGTGCGTTACAACAAGAGAGCAGTCATTTGCGTAAAGACGCAGAAATGCACGGTGATGTCGCGATTTTGATTAAGCAATTAGATCATTTGGATGCGCAGAGTTTGCGAACAATGCTTGATCAATTGAAATCAGCGATGGATAATTCAGTAATAATCTTATTTGCGGTGCGTGAGAGTACCCTGTCAGTGGTTGCTGGTGTGAGTAAAGCTTTAATTGGACGTGTACCGGCTGCTGGTGCCTTGGTGAAGCAGTTATGTGGTAAGGGGGGCGGCCGTGATGATATGGCACAAGGCGGCGGTCCCGTTCCAGAAGATTTAACGGAGCGGTTGGCGGTGCTGAAGCAATTAATTGTTCAGTATTGAGCGCGGATTCAATAGGGAGATATGCGTGGATGCCTTTGCAGGAAAGGAACAACTCAAAGAACAAACGCAAGAATCTCTGGTTAAAGACCATACAACGCTGGTTAAAAAAATTGCCTATCATTTATCCGGGCGTTTGCCTAAATCGATATTAATAGATGATTTGATTCAATCAGGCATGGTCGGATTATTAGAAGCCTTGCGCACGTATGATGACAACAAAGGTGCATCCTTTGAAACGTATGCCAGCATTCGTATTCGAGGTTTTATGTTAGATGAAGTGCGGCGTAATGATTGGGTGCCGCGCTCTGTCTATCGTAATTCTCGGTTAATTGCTCAAGCAGTCCGTTCGGTTGAAAATCGTTATGGGCGCGAAGCGAGCGATCATGATGTTGCAGAAGAGTTGGGACTCAACCTTCAGGAATATCACGAATTATTAGCGGATGCGAATGGTGCCCATTTATATGGATTTGACGATTTGGGGGTGACCGACGATGTATTACGCGATAATTTAGGCAATCACACCGAGCCGCAAGCAAATGTGATGCGTGACGATATGTGGACGCATTTGGCTGCGGTGATAGATGGATTGCCACAAAATGAGCGCATGGTCCTTTCGTTGTACTACGAACATGATTTGAATTTAAAGGAAATAGGCGAATTGATGGGTGTGACTGAATCGCGCGTATCGCAGATTCACAGTCAAGCGACGCATAGAATTAGAGCGCGGTTAGATGAGTTGTAAATAACGGCTCATTCCATTTTCCAAGGATTTAATAATAGAAACAGCAAGCCTTCCCACCCGTCCACATTAAGATAGGAATACCATTGTTATGATGTTAGAAGTAAATCAATTACAAGCCCACATGATTGACTTGGAGGTGCGTGTAACTGCACTTCGGGGGTACCTTTGACTACGATCGTGGTGCGGAACGTTTGGAAGAAGTTGTTCGCGAATTAGAATCCCCGACCATTTGGGATAATCCAGAAAAGGCACAAGCCTTAGGTAAAGAGCGTGCGCAATTGGAAGGTGTTGTGCATCTTTTACGAGACTTAGATCAATCTTTGCGCGATTTAGCGGATCTGTTTGAGATGGCTGTTGCAGAACAAGAGGAAGAGGTAATTAAAGGGGTGGCCTCAGACTTAGAGAGTATTGAGCAACACGTTGCCAAGCTTGAGTTTCGGCGCATGTTTTCGGGCAAGATGGACCCAGCTTCTGCGTTTTTAGATGTACAATCAGGTTCGGGTGGAACGGAAGCTCAAGATTGGGCAGAAATGATATTACGGATGTATTTACGCTGGGGTGAGCAACATGGCTTTAGTGTTGATTTGATAGAGTGTTCTGCGGGTGATGTGGCTGGGATTAAATCGGCAACCGTGCATATCCAAGGCGAGTACGCCTATGGTTGGTTGCGGACAGAAACTGGTGTTCATCGATTAGTGCGCAAATCTCCGTTTGATTCGGGTAATCGTCGACATACGTCGTTCGCGTCGGTTTTTGTATCACCTGAAATTGATGATGATATTGAGATAGCTATTAATCCAGCGGATCTCCGTATTGATACCTATCGAGCATCTGGAGCAGGAGGACAGCACGTTAATCGTACAGATTCTGCGGTGCGTATTACCCATAATCCGAGCGGTATTGTGGTACAATGCCAAACCGATCGCAGTCAGCATAAAAATAAAGATCAAGCGATGAAGCAACTGCGCGCCAAATTGTATGAAATGGAGATGCAGAAAAAAAATGCTGCACTTCAAGCCATTGAAGAGACTAAATCCGATATAGGTTGGGGGTCGCAAATTCGTTCGTATGTATTGGATCAATCGCGTATCAAAGATTTACGAACCGGGGTTGAAACCAGCAATACGCAAGCGGTGTTAGATGGTGATTTAGATCAATTTATTGAAGCAAGTTTAAAAGCAGGGGTAGAGGAGCGCACATGATCGAAGAAGGTGGGGTAACAGAAGATCGCGATGTTTATGAAGTTCGCCGGGAAAAATTAGCCGAATTAAGAGAAAACGGGTTTGATTTCCCTAATTCTTTCCGGCGCAGACATTATGCGTCTGTATTATTAAACACATATGCTGCCGCAACAACTGAAACGTTAACCGAAGCCCCTGTGACCGTATCTATTGCCGGGCGTATGGTATTGCGTCGGTTAATGGGTAAAGCCAGCTTTTTTCATTTGCAAGATATGTCGGGGCGCATTCAAGTTTATATGCGCGAGCCTGAACTTCCCGAAGTCTATGAGCAATTTAAACACTGGGATTTGGGTGATATTGTTGGCGTGGAAGGCTATCTATTTATAACCAAAACGGGAGAGCTGACGGTACATGCGACGGCACTGCAGCTTTTAACCAAATCATTGCGGCCTATGCCCGACAAATTTCATGGATTGGCGGATCAGGAAACGCGTTATCGTAAGCGTTATGTTGATTTGATTGCGAATCAGGAGAGTCGACAAACATTTTTAATTCGCTCTAAATTGATTCAAGCGATGCGGCGCTTTATGGATAATCATCAGTTTTTAGAAGTAGAAACCCCTATGATGCATCCTATTCCTGGTGGTGCGCTAGCAAGGCCTTTTGAAACGTATCATAATGCTTTGGATATGCCAATGTTTTTGCGCATTGCACCCGAGCTATATTTGAAGCGTTTAGTGGTCGGCGGATTTGAACGTGTGTATGAAATTAATCGCAATTTTAGAAATGAAGGTATTTCAACACGTCATAACCCAGAATTTACCATGATGGAATTTTATCAAGCCTACGCGGACTATAACGATTTAATGACTTTTTCAGAAAAGTTATTCCAATTCCTATGTGATGAAGTCCTACAAACTCGGACCATTGAGTATCAAGGGCACGTGATTGATTTTGATAAACCTTTTGAACGTATGACCATTCAAGAAGCTATTGTGCACTATCATCCCCATTTAACCTTTACAGATTTGCAAACGCTTGAGAGGTGTCGCGCGATTTTAGATAAACTAGGTTGTGCATATAAACCCACCGATGGTTTGGGTAAATTACACATGATTATTTTTGAAGAAACCATTGAACATCAATTGATTCAGCCGACGTTTGTGACTGCGTATCCGACAGAAGTGTCACCGTTGGCACGTCCTTCTAAAGATGATCCAACTTTAACCGATCGTTTTGAGCTGTTCATTGTGGGTCGTGAGTTAGCTAATGGCTTTTCAGAGTTGAATGATGCGCAGGATCAAGCTACGCGTTTTCGCCGTCAGGTAGAAGAAAAAGAGGCTGGCGATTTGGAGGCTATGCATTTTGATCATGATTACATTGAAGCCTTAGAATATGGATTACCGCCGACTGCAGGGGAGGGGATTGGTATTGACAGATTAGTCATGCTGTTTACCAATTCGCCTTCTATTCGCGATGTGATTTTATTTCCCCATTTGCGTACTGAATAAAGCACATCTGAGCGATAATAGGGGTTCTAGCTCAGAACCCCTATATTGATGCTTTACCCTAAACCTTATTGTTCGTCATCCCAACTTAATGTGCCACCCGCTTGATACTCAATGACGCGTGTTTCGAAAAAGTTTTTTTCTTTTTTGAGATCCATCATTTCACTCATCCAAGGAAAAGGATTTTCTGCGCCTGGGTATTGCTCCGGCAAACCAATTTGATTTAAGCGACGATTGGCAATGAAATGGATATATTCTTCGAACATTTCAGCATTCATGCCGAGAATACCGTGTGGCATGGTATCTTTAGCGTATTGATATTCTAACGCGACGCCTTCATCGATGAGGGTAATGATCTCTTGTTTGAATTTATCTGTCCATAACCCCGGGTTTTCAATTTTTATCTGATTGATCACATCAATACCAAAGTTCATATGCATCGATTCATCGCGTAAAATATATTGGAATTGCTCTGAAGTACCGACCATCTTATTGCGTCTGCCCATCGATAAGATCTGTGTAAAGCCAACATAAAAGAAGATCCCTTCGAATACCACATAAAACGCAATCAAATCACGCAATAAGCGTTGATCGTCTGCTAGGGTTCCCGTATGGAAATTAGGATCGCATAGGCTTTGTGTGTAGGGTAATGCCCACAGCGCTTTGCTGGCAACCGATGGAATTTCTCGATACATGTTAAATACAGCCGCTTCATCCAAGCTTAAGCTTTCAATGACGTATTGATAAGCATGTGTATGCAATGCTTCTTCGAACGCTTGGCGTAATAAATATTGACGACATTCTGGATTGGTAATGTGACGATAAACGGCTAATACAAGATTATTAGCGACTAGAGAGTCGGCTGTTGAAAAGAATCCTAAATTTCTCAGTACAATGAGACGCTCGTCTTCGGTCAAGCCTTTTGGGTCGCGCCACAAGGCTAAATCAGCGCTCATACTAATTTCATTAGGCATCCAATGATTGGCGCACGCTGTTAAGTATTTATCCCATGCCCAGGTATACTTAAACGGTACTAATTGATTGAGATCTGCGCGGCAGTTAATGATTTTTTTATCATCGACATGAATGCGATCTGCCCCCATTTCAATTAGCTCTAATCCACTCAGGTTGTTACTGTTAAATGTAGCAGGTTCTGCAGCTTCAATCATGATCTTCTCCTAGAAATATTGATAGTGTATACGAACTTATTGGCATGCTTCGCAATCCGGATCGAGTATCGAGCATACTTTGGGTTCTTCTGTTTTGACAGCGTTGAGTACGCCATCGGTAACTGTTGATTTTTCAGCGTTTGAGGCGCCTACGCTTCGTAGATAATAAGTTGTTTTTAAGCCGCTTATCCATGCTTGACGATACAAGTCATCCAGTTTTTTACCGGAAGGTTTAGCCATATAAACGTTAAGCGATTGTGCTTGGTCAATCCACTTTTGACGCCGCGATCCGGCTTCGATTAACCAGATGGGTTCAATTTCAAACGCGGTAGCATACCGACGTTTGAGATCAGCAGGGATTCGGCTGATGGGTTGGATGCTACCATCAAAATACTTCAGATCATTCACCATCACCTCATCCCAAAGATTCAGCGCTTTCAGATCCGCTACCAAATACGGATTGACCACGGTAAACTCTCCGGATAAGTTGGATTTAACATATAGATTCTGATACGTAGGTTCAATCGATTGTGATACGCCACAAATATTAGAAATGGTTGCTGTTGGTGCAATCGCCATGACGTTAGAGTTTCGCATGCCTTGAGTGCGGACCTTAACCCGCAATGCTTCCCAATCCAGTGTTTGGGAGCGATCTTGCTCTAGGAATTTACCGCGTGCTTGTTGAAGGATATTAATTGAATCAATGGGAAGAATTCCTTTGCTCCACAGAGAATTTTCATAGCTCGAATAACAACCGCGTTCTTTGGCTAACTGTGACGAGGCATCGATCGCATAATAACTTACAAGCTCCATGGACTTATCCGCAAATGCGACCGCTGCATCTGAGGCATAATCAAGTTTCAGCGCGTATAAGGCATCTTGAAAACCCATTATTCCTAATCCAATCGGACGATGCTTCAAGTTTGAGTTACGCGCTTGAGGCACAGAATAATAGTTGATATCGATGACATTATCCAGCATGCGAATGGCTGTGTTAACGGTGCGTTGTAATTTGGCGGTATCTAACTTGCCGTCTGCAATGTGAGCGGGGAGATTCACTGATCCTAGATTACACACGGCAATTTCATCGACAGACGTGTTTAAAGTGATTTCGGTACATAAATTTGAGCTGTGAATCACGCCGGCATGTTGTTGGGGCGAACGTAAATTACACGCGTCCTTAAACGTTAACCAAGGATGGCCTGTTTCAAACAGCATGGATAACATTTTACGCCAGAGCTTGATGGCCGGCACGGTTTTAAATAATTTTAATTTCCCATCGCGTGCGGTGTTTTCGTATTCTAAATAGCGGGTATCAAATGTTTTGCCATATAGTTCGTGCAAGTCGGGTACATCGTTAGGTGAAAATAGTGTCCAATCACCTTCTGCATAGACACGTTTCATAAATAAATCAGGAATCCATAAAGCGGTATTCATATCATGCGTGCGGCGACGATCATCCCCTGTGTTTTTTCGCAACTCTAGAAATTCCTCGACATCCAAATGCCAGCATTCTAGGTAAGCACACACAGCACCCTTGCGTTTACCGCCTTGATTAACAGCGACCGCAGTGGCATCGGCAACATTGAGAAACGGGACCACGCCTTGAGATTTGCCATTGGTGCCTTTGATGTGCGCGCCCATCGCTCGCACGGGTGTCCAATCATTGCCTAAACCACCCGCAAATTTTGAGAGGAGGGCGTTGTCTTTTAATGCAGAGTAAATACCCTCTAGATGATCCGGTACAGTGGTGAGATAGCAGCTAGATAGCTGCGGACGCACGGTTCCAGAGTTAAATAAAGTCGGCGTAGAGGACATATAGTCAAACGAAGATAACAACGTATAAAATTCAATGGCTTTGCCATTTTTATCGTGTTCGCGGATCGCTAATCCCATCGCGACACGCATGAAGAATGCCTGCGGTAATTCGTAGCGTATGCCTTGGTCATGGATAAAATAACGATCGTATAGGGTCTGCAAACTTAAATACGTGAATTGCATATCACGCAAAGGAAGTAAGGCTTTTCCAAGTTGGTCGAGATCAAAATCGGCTAATTTGGGTTCTAGGATTCCTTGTTGAATACCATGCGCGATATAGGTTTTGAAATAATTGGGGTATAGGTCAATCATTTCGTCAAATGTGGCTTCATTTTGTAGGCCTAACTTGCTTAACGCTTCACTGCGTAAACTATCCAAGAGCAAGCGTGCACTAACATAGGTATAATTAGGCTCTGTTTCAACTAAGGCACGTGCCGCCATGATTAAGGCTTTATGAACATCTTCTAAGCCAGCGTGTTGATACAAATTACGCAAAGCATCCTTAATAATCGGGTCTGTTTTGACCTGGGTGAGTTCTCGACAGGCTTCTTGCACGATAATGTTAAGGCGTTCGAGATCGAGGGGTTGGATTGAACCATCTGGCAAAGTCACAAGCCTAACATTGGCATCTGCCGATTTTTTTTGGATGTCACTTTCACGCGCTTTGCGACGTTCTTCACGATATAACACATAAGCGCGCGCTACTTTATTGAAGTCACTTCGCATCAAAGCCAACTCTACTAGATCTTGAATATCTTCGATATGTACACTGCCACCATTAGGATGACGGCGTTTGAGTACGTGCGATACCTGCTGCGTAAGTCCTTCAATTTGTTCGCGAACACGGTTAGACGCGATGGCGCTTGAGCCTTCTGTCGCGATAAAAGCCTTGGTAATGGCGACGCTAATTTTTGTGTCGTCATAGGATGCAATTTTTCCATTGCGTTTAATCGTTTTGATCATTCCAGGTGAATTGACCTGTAATTCGTGCGGAACGACAGGGGGGGTAAGGGTGGCTGACTCTAAGGTGGTTGACATAATCTCTCCAGGGGTGCGCATTCAGCAAAAACACAACATATAGATAAATAACTTGTTATGAAACACAATATAGTGTGTTTTTTTGAAAATGGCAAGAGGATAACCAAGAGAATATCTTGTGGATAAATGGGTATAACTTAAGTCAGGGATATGGGATCGTTTTCGCACACCGCTTCTGCTTGCGGTAAGACGGAGTTGACAAGGGTCGCATCATTAAATTCTGGGACTAAATGCTTGAGCAAGGCAAAAAGGGTGCTCAGTTGGTACTGATCACATGCTTGCTGAATGTCTTGTAAAGCCTGGGAAAGGATCGCCCAATCCATGGTTCGAAATTTTGCTTTAAATAATTTTTCATGTTCCGTCGGGACTAGTTGTTCGGATACATGAAACAGTTCTTCAAATAACTTTTCACCCGGGCGCAATCCTATGTATTTAAGGCTAATATCTTTAACGGGTATTTTGCCGGCCAAACGAATAATTTGTTCTGCTAAATAAGTGATTTTAACCGGCTCTCCCATGTCTAATACAAAAATTTCGCCCCCCATGCCATTGACCATGGCTTGTAAAATGAGTTGGCAGGCTTCCGCAATGGTCATAAAGTAACGCTCCATTTGAGGATGCGTGACCGTTAAAGGACCACCACTTTCTAATTGTTTTTGAAATAAGGGTACAACGGATCCCATGGATCCTAAGACATTTCCGAAGCGGACGGTAATGAATTGAGTGGTCACGCGCATGTTTAAATTTTGACAGTAAATTTCACCAATGCGTTTCGTGGTGCCCATAACATTCGTAGGGTTGACCGCCTTATCACTCGAAATCAAAACAAACTTTTCAACGCTCACCGAGACTGCGGCTTCCGCGACTATTTGTGTGCCAAGCACATTATTACACACCGCTATGCGTACTTGGTCCTCTAACATCGGCACATGTTTGTACGCTGCAGCATGAAAGACAATGTCGGGTTTTTCCGTTTGAAAGAGATGCTGAACAGCGATGGCGTCTGTCACATTGATCAAAGCAGGGGTTATGTGTTTTTTAGGAAAAAGCTGCTCCAGGTCCTGTTGAACTTGGTATAAATTAAATTCGCTGTGATCGACAACAATGAGTTTCTTCGGGTTTAAAGCCATAATTTGCCGACATAACTCTGAGCCTATCGACCCACCACCACCGGTGACGAGGATACAGCGTCCTTTAACATTGGATATAATTTTATCCCAACTCAATTTTACTTGGTCACGTCCGAGTAAATCTTCGATGTGTACTTTGCGAAGGGTTTTAACATCCACTTGACCAAATGGAATGGCTTTAACTGTGGGTAACGTTTGAAAAGGGCGTTCAGTTTGTTCGCAAAAATCCACAATTCGGCGCATATCTGCTGAATTTGCAGAAGGTGTTGCAATAAACAAAAGATCAATTTGATAGGGTTTAACCAACGCGGGAAGTTTATCTAGGGTACCGACAACACGAATACCGTGGACCTCAAGGCCTTGTTTGGATTTATCATCATCTACAAACCCTACAGGAAGGTAGTTGTGCATTCGCAATAAATCCTTGACTAGTCCTGCGCCTGCTTCGCCGGCACCAATGACCATCACGCGTTGGATGCTATCTGATACTTTAAATCCATAACCACGTTTATCGGAAATATATCGAAATAACAAACGGGCTCCGCAGAGAAAGGCAGTCAAAATTATACAATATAAAGGTAAAACACGCCTAGGCACGACTTCAAATGCCGAAAAAAAATGCAATAAGGGCACGGCTACAAT
>CANNJG010000043.1 GCA_947504795.1 Legionellaceae bacterium | reverse complement strand
CGCAATACGGGCTATCTCATGAATATCTTTCTTCTCTATCGCTAATAAAAATTCTGGGTAACGGTTCTCAAATTCAGCTGATCGCGGGCACGTCATCTGTTGACTACCACGTAAGTATACAAAGCGCATGGTCAATAAATCATCCCCTAAATCTCGTATGGGCTCCACTAGAAAATCTAAATTAATGTCGTGAGCATACCAGGTATCAAAATAATTAATCAGATTACCGGTTATATCACGGCTAAAGTCGCGGAACACTCGAGTAACATAAGGACGCAATGCCTTCAGGAGTACCGCTCTTTCGCTTTGTTCGGCCGAATTGAGAGGCTCACTGGGTGCGCTCATCGCAAGTAAAACGCTCCGTACACGTTTATGTTGTTCGATGTTGAATTCGGAGCTATTTTCAATAAAACAGCGCAAGCCATCATCAATCGCGAGCGTTGCCAGCATCCTTAAGACAATAGGACGGGACTTAGCGGAAGATAGCAACTGTAATAAATATGATCTCATGGGCACAAGATAGGCCATATTGTGGTCAGGATTGCCTTGACTCAATAACTGTCGTGAAACTTCTAACAAAGGTAGAGTATGAGCATAGTCGGTACTCGCTTTTATGCTAAGCGCTAACGCCAATATCAAGTGTCTAATTTTTGACTCTTGCACTGCGATTTTATAATTATCCTCAATAAAATGACAAACGTGAATGACTGTTATAGTAGTTGATTTGCCTAGCAACTCGACTATTTCAGAAAATTTATTCCCTTTTATATGAGAAAGAACCTGCTGAGTTTCCATGAGCAGAGGGCTGACGCGGGAGGTTTGGTCAGAAATAGTTTTGAATTCAGCCTCATTCATCTTAATGATCTGACTGGACTCATCATTAACTAGCGTCCCTAATATTTCACCTGCTTCAAAGACAAAATACTGGCCTACTCGTGCAGTTTTATCCGCGGCATCTAACCATGCAAAACACTGTAGATAACAAATTCGACGATGCTGCGCATCAGGGACAGATGCCAGCTCGATCAATATCCTATGACGGTCAAACTCGCTCGCGCTCAAAAATGCCTGTGCAACAACAGATGGTAGCCATTTGAGGACTTTCAAGCGTTCCAACATAGTGTCGTAAGCCAACTGAGATTTAATTTCGAGATCCAAAACCAACTGAGATTCAATTTCGAGATCCAATTCAGCGTCGGGCGGTTGATGGCTTAAAACCATTAACCTAGCTTCGCGAGCTTCTTGAGACTTAGAATGCACAAAAAGATGATTCCCGCGATGCGATGCTAACAAGCCTCTGATTTTCTGATAAACGTCATCGTTGCCATAGCGATTCTCAACATCACTGAGAATCGTAGTCACATGTGATAGAGACAAGGTTGGTATCATCATGTCCATCAGATCGTGATCATCATTTTCAAGCGCTTTTTGAATCACTTCCTTGAAACCCGCGCAATCACGAACATATGTGCGATCAATCAGTGGTTTAATGAGTTGCACTAGTCCTTCTTTTTGCAATTGACTACGTAGTGTTTTTTTACCTATTAGTGGATAAAGTTGCGCCATTAATCGTTCAGGCTCGTTTATTATAAGTAACTGTTCTGTGCACGTATGAGGCCATTGTTTATATCGTCTTGCAAAGGCAGTAGTCGCTTGTGAACTAAAGTCAAATCGCGTCGTCTTACACTGAGCAAAGTGAGCTTCGTATAAAATATCTTTGTGTTCGGGTGACCAATTTTCAAAAATTATTTCCCATGCTTCCATAGAGATAGATGCATTACTCGGAAGCGATACTACTTCTTCAGGTAGGTTTACGCCAGGATTTTGATAAAGGCCCAGAACTAAAGCAGCTTGTATGTCTGGCATCCCACGACTATTATCCAACAGTGCACGAACGTTATGATTGGTTCTCAATACATCAGAACCAATTTCTTCAAATAAATAACCTTGTCTTGAACACAATGCCGCCAAGATTTGGCGACGCGCTTCTATGTCGGTGGTTTGAGGCAATATGCGTAAGAGTCGTTGAATCAGGGTTTTTGTTTTGTCCCGAATAAGGGCCTCAGGGGAGTCTTCAACTATGATAGCAAGGGCCTGATTATTTTCTGTGAAACGCGGTAACAACACGGCGCGGAGGAGGCTCGCATCCTCGCAATACCTTGGGTTAGCAGAACTCTGTAGCGTCTCTACCGCAGCATCCAGGATTTTAAGCATGTTTAAATCGCCAATGCTCTCATGTGGACTCCATACACCAGCGCCGCGGTCTCCATCACTAACCCAGTTTAAATCGTTACGCCTTACAAGACACGCCAATATTTTTAATACGACAGGACGTTTTTTTAGATCAGCAAGATCATCCACCATACGTTGATGTATTTTAGGGCCGTCACAAAGCTTTAGATAGTCGGGTGAGTCCCTTTGCACTATTTCTTGAAATGCACGCGAATATTCTCCTTTGAGTAACTGTGCTCTAACTGCGTGTATAAAATCAGTTTTTGCAGCATTGATTGCCTTACCATGTGCTTCAAGGAACCCGTCTAGATCAAAAGCATCCCGCGTCTCGAGACGACAGTACACTGCTTGATTAAACTCAAACGTCTGCCGCTGCGGCCGCGCGTCGGGAAATGGCACACTCTGCTCAATCATAAGCATGACATCCTTTGTCTCTATAACAGAGAATGGCTCGATGTCCATGCGTTCAATAATCTTCGTGTATTCACGATTTCTCACATGCTCGCTAATCGCATCACGAACAATTTTTTTATACCTAACAGTCGTCTTATTATGAAACGCCGCATGCGCCTCCCCCATGACGGTAAAAGCCAGCCACGTACTGTCAATCGTATTCCATGAAATCGGCCCCTGGGTTGACTTCACCAGGCATTGTACCAGCACATTAGCTAAACCTGCCTCTATCACCACCAAGCTGGGATGGAGCTCTTTCACCAGCTGCCCACCCAAGAAGTTTTTGTTATAACGACAGCTCCAGTCAATCAAAAGCATGGTCAACAACGACTTTGTATCCCATTGTTCGTCAAAAAATAAGATATCACTCGTTTGAAACAAAGCAGGCGTCAATAAGGACCGCGCAAATATTTGGGTTGCAATCGCAGGGGTTAATGCAGTAAAAGCCTGCCCAGCCTCGGCACTCCCTTCCATGTATTCTTTTAATCGTGTCACATAGGCTGTTGAACCCAACACCTCTATCAAGCCATCAAAAACGGCGCCGCCAGCTTCAGCTATTGCGAATCCTGCTGCTGCTTGCGTGATTTGTCGCAGTGAAATTTCCGATTGTAACGCTCGCGTTAAAGAGTAGTTTTGTCTATGATACTCAATAGATGCGCCCATAGCACCGCCTTTGATAGCCGCAAACGATGCGTTACCTGCCATTTTTGCAAGACCCATCAAAATAGCTTCATCTTCCAGGTAGGTAAGCGCTGCCCCCGATGGTAAGGCTGCCATAAACGTAGCAATAGTAATCGAGCCTAAAATTAACGGCGCCCAAAAGGTGTCTATGCTCGTTTGGGTAAGTGGTGGCGCCTCCTCCAGCATTTGCATGTCGCTCTGATGCTGAAAGCCCCCCACGCGTGGAACCCAATCCCCCTGCTTTGCACGATTCAATGCAGAAAATTGCCGCATCACTTGCAGTGCATTCGTCCCAGGAAATCCAGACGCCTCAGGTTGTGCATAGTTAATAGAGTCCTCAAGGATGCCAATAGGAAGTGCTACACGGGTTAAAACCGATTGGCCTGCTACCTGCCAATAGCGCAATCCCTCGCCCTTGTGTTCGCCCGACAGAGTAGTCATTGCGACCAATTGATGGTAGGTATTGCGTTCGTACACTTGTACTCTGTCCGTTTTAGGGTCACCTGCCTCACCATGCATCGTCACCTCGCGAATATAGCCATCGCTATCCAGCGCACACGTTATTTTCGCATCCCCGCCTTCGGTGATATAAAACGATAGTTGCGCCAGTACATTCGTCGCAACCGCTGACGTCATCATCCCCGCACCCGCAATGGCTATCGGCACTCCAATCCCAATTTCAGACAATAAAGTGCCAATGGCCAACAAGGAGGCACCTATCCCGAGTTCAGCCTCAGTTCGCCAGCTACCTTTGAAATCACTGCCTAATAGTTCTTTATCAAAGTGCCAGTTTTGGGTTATCTCCTCGCCTGTGTCAGTGAATGTAGTGGTAATACCAACACCTGGAAAATGATTGGTTAATTTTCTGATTGTTTTTAAATGTTCTGGTGCTGCTGTTGTGTATTGAAACGTCTTCCAAGTACCATCCCAGTCAGAAGAAAATAAAGCATTAAACGTATCTCGGTCTTGCTGAGACTGAAACTCCAACTTTGTTTTCGTTACATCAGAATCTGTGATTTCTACATAGTACGCTTCATCGGCACAGGTAACATACGTTTTATTATGCCGCTGACCCAGGCCTGGTTGATGACCCAAGATTGCCGGCAGCTTCTGTTCATTATAGCCATTAAAGTTTCTTTTAAAGTTTTCTGGAAGTCGGAGCAACCCATAAGTATGCGAGTCCGGCTGCTTACACTCGACAATTATCTCCTCGCAAGATTTAACCGTCTGCTTCAATACATAAACATGTCCACCCGTCTCAAACGTTATTTCAGGCGCACAGCCTGGTGTTGGTGTATTGAAAGAATAAATTTTATCCAATGGTTTTTCTACATACTTACCCACCACGCGCATGGTAGACAACGCAGTCGCTGCGTAAGTGAAGGTCACATCTTCCAGCGGCGGTAATTGCTCAGTAGTGACCGTACCCATATCTAGCTCACCTTGACTATGCTGCTCTAGTAACCTATCTCGCATATCGCAATATTTGTTTTCTATCCGCTTCACACGCGCTAGCAGATTCATCACCGCTTTTTGCTCAGCAGTCGATGCGGGTTCCGGGTCAAAATAGACCGTGGACACCTTATAAATGTCTTTCTTTAAATAAGTAACCGTGGTAACACGTGGTTCTACTGCATCCACTAAGCCGCGGTAATCGGCATATTGAGTGCAACATCGTTTCTCACAACCGTTCACGCGCTCGAGTATGGCCGCTTCTGGCAAACGATGCTCGTCGTGGAACCAAGACGCCTCCACGCGTGTTAACAGACCGTGTGCATCGTACCTCATCCATTCAACGATATAGAGAGCGGGGTGACCGTCTGCCGCCAAATCCGGATTACTAGACTCCGCTACTATCACCAATGGCATCCCTTGGTCATCATAAAAATAATGATAGGCATTGCAACCATTGCCATCGCGGTATTGGATGATTTGTTGTTGTAGATTGTAATGGATAGCCGTTGTGTTCTGCGTACCGTCCGACAGTGTTTCCACTGTTTGGATTAGTTGTTGGCGAGCATCATAGGTATAAGTGGTGGTGATTTGTTTGCCCTCCGGACCCTTGGTAGCTTGCTTGAGTAGTCCATTGGCATAGTACGCATAAGACGTATCGCCCATCGCCTTGATGCGGCCTTGTTCATACTCAACGCTAATCAGACGATTGTTGGCATTGGTGAATTGAATGACCTGCTGTGTTACTTCATCCAATTTGTCGTGTGCTTTTTTTCTATCCTCTGGCAACTGAGGGATGCGTTGTAGATGTGCGCGTAACGCACACATCATGACACGAACGGCTTGCGCTGGCTGAATAAAGTTTGCCAAGCTCACATCATACCCAGTAGGTAAAAACAGCATGGGAGGTTGTATCGGAGATGCAATAAGATTATCTTTATGGGCAGCGTCCCACTGATAAGAGGTAGAATGAGCAGGCACCATCTGATTGGTACCCGAAACCACTGAAAATCTCTCTCCTGTCGGGTCCCGATAAGCAATCACTTCTCCAGAAGTATCGATAACAAACGATTCTTCACACCATACATATCCAGCTTGTGTGTCCGATGGAGTTTTGAACACATGTCGCAGTATTGAACGCTCAGTGTACGGTGATACCCGCAAATGATAATCATGTTGTAGGCATGTTGTTTGTTTCGCTCTTGTATTCCGTAAATCAAGCAGCGCTGCCAAACAGGTATTCTCATCCATGCTTGAATCTGCAGACAATGCCGCCGCCGGCACCGCAAGCACGCGGGACAAATACGACACACCCTCTAAGAGCGGTGTATAATAAAATACCCGAAACTCATTAAAAACACGTGCTGTTTCATTTTTCTCATGGGAAATCCATTCGGCTAAAACTTGTTCCTCTTGGTTTACTGCCACATATTTAAAAATACTTTGCTCGGCGTTTATGGTTTGTTTGTTAAACCACACACCTTGTTCATGCTTAAGCGCTTTTGTTTTGGGTGTCTGATTGATGTCTGGTGTCGCATCAGGTGCTTTTTTGGGTGTCACTCTTTCTAGTGCACAATGGTCAAATCCCATGCCGATGAAGAAATCGGTGTTGCTCAGAACATCATTCTCATATTGATACACTTCTACACTGCGCTTTGGCGTCTTGAGTGCTATAAAAGGTTGGGCTAAAACAAGCCTCACCCGTTGCAAAGGACGATTCATGGCATCGTATTCTACGCTGTCGCAGATTACACTGGTAAACAGCGCTAATTGTTCCGTCATGGTCTCAAACGAGAGTGCCGTCTTAATCCAAGCCACTTGTTCCTTCACTTCCGCCACAGCATCTACCAGCCAAACAGAGGCATTGTCAATGCGTCGATAAGCATACTCCCATTGTTTTAATACTTGTCCTTGTGGGTCTAATTGACGACACAACACCACCGTGTCAGAAAACGCCGCTTCTTTATCAAAAAACAATGCCTGAGGAAAGTCTGTGACTGAGAGTTTTTCTCTATTTAATAACCGACGACCAAACTGGATGGTCAGTGACATATCATCATATTTGTATAAGAGACTTGCGAATCCTTGCTCATTTATCATCAGTGTGTAGGTCTTATCAAGATAAATATCCATACTGGTCGTACACTCACTATCTGCAATGCGGGCGCCTCCTTCTGTACAATCAAATATCGTGATTTCTTTTTTCGTTAATCCCCCTTCATTCGGCAGAGCATACCGTGTTGTCTTGACTTCTCGATGACGAAAAATCAATGGTCTGTCTTGCAATGTGTCCGCACCAATCACCATCACCTGTGGTGTGTCAACCTCTGGTAAGGGGTCCTCTTCTGTGTTTCGCAGTATTTGCTCAGCTTGGGCTACAGAGTGTTCAATCGCAATTTCACTTGGGCTGGCTGCATGAAAGTCCACCCCTATTATCGCTGCAATACTTGCTTGAATGAATTTATCAAAACACATCGCTTTGGCTTTCATCAAGGCTGTCAGCACTGAATGCTGCATGAGCTTCTGATACTGAGTACTCTTCTGGTTTTTTACAAAATCCAACACCAGTGTATGCGCCAGCGCTTTCAAAAATACGTCTTCCACGTAAGGCCGCTTTCCTATTGCCGGTAGTTCATCGAGTAGTAGTTGAAAAAACTCTGCATGCTGGAGTGGATTAAACGTTTCATCCGCTAATAGCTGTTGCGCAAATTCGCATCGGTATTCCAGGGAAGCGTTGCTTAACAACTCTTCGTAACGAGTTCCAAGTGATGGGTTTTGCTCGACCAAAGCTTTCAATGCCTGAGCCGTTATCATGGAACCATTTAATACATTGTTTAATCCACACAGAATAACTAAATCGCTTCGATGCAAAAGCCCAGCTTCGATGGCCATTGAGAGCACACTCTCTTCACCTTCTTGGCGAGGTTGTAATAGCTGCTTTTTAATGCAAGTGGTTACGTCTTCCGTTCGTGGCTGCATTAAAGAAATCAATGCAGCTACACTTTCAATCTCCACTACTGGCTTATCTTTTTTGGCTAATTCCACAAACACATTGGGTTGACTGTTCTGTGCATATTGCTTTAATTGCTCCGCCGTCAGCCAATTTAGGAAGCCAAAGAACCCTTGCTCGATGCTCTTATTGACCACCATTTGTCCAATATCCTTGTATTTCAGTATATCGTCCATTAACGTTGCGGTCTCGGTCGCAGCGTTAAGCTCTCTGAGTATTTGCGATTCGCAGTCTATGAGTAATGAGGCAAGGATAGGCAGTATATCAGGCCTCATCTCAACGGACTCATTTCGCATACCCAAGTGGATTAAATCAAGCAATGCAGGGTTCATCAAGACAAACTCGCTTGAAGGTATCGCTTCTGTCTGCTCCTTGACTTGCTTTAATATTTCAGCCCAAAAATCAGGCCCTTTTAAGTTCGAACTACATAGTTGAAATAATTGTTGAGCACGAGAATAATCATTATGCCGGATGGTGCTGGTCAGCAGGGGCTTCAGTAATGAATAAATGAAGAAATCTGGATCAGGATTTAAGAACATATTTTGATCGAACATATGCTCCTCAATCCCACCACCCCCTAGAGTAACCGCATTGGCCTCTATAGCCGTCACCAGATAATTAGGGGAGAATTTTTTGAGAAATGCATCCTGGAGCAGGCCTGGGAAAGGGATACTGTATGTAATAATGCGCCCTTGGCTATCCCTAGTGCCAAATTGCCCAGCACGGCGCACAAACGATAGGATGCGTTGAAAAACCGGAAAGGACGGTGCAGGAGGTATCTCGCTCAGAATGGCTGCATAATCTTTTGCGCCTTCTGCTTGTACCGCGTATTTTTCCTGAATGTAGTTTACTAACAACGAGTCAAGCCATGCTTCATCCATTTTGCTACTAGGAGTGATTTCTGCCAACCAATCCAGCGCATAAGCCCCTTTGTCGTTGAAAAATGCTGCCAATAACGTGTTTTTTGTAGTGGCGTCCTGCATCCAGCATGTTAGCAGCCCAGCGCGAGACGTTTCTGGTATGGCTTGAACATCGCAATAACCAAGCAGCTCTTGAATCCGCTGCAGAGATAGAGATGGCCTCAACGCCTGTATCATTGAATCATCTGTGGCTGCTGGTACCGTTGGTAGTACAACCAATGCCCGCTCCATGTCAGAAACCATGTCTGCCGGTAATGCGTGGATGCCTTGTGATGTCGCCAACGCTTTGGATAATGAGGCGAGATAAAATACTGCGCACCGCTCAGAAATCCCCCCCCCTGGTAAAAGACAGGCATGCCACGCAGGAGCGTGTTCCCAGGACTCTCCAGACAGCATCATGGCCAGGTGCCGCGCAAACACGCTTGAAAATTGCTGAGGATGATCAAATAGCTGACTGAAAACAGACTGCCTCCAATGAGGCACCTGCCCGTGTGTTTTATAAAGCTCGTCGCTGAAGCACTGAAATACAAAGTCAGCAATGGGTGTATCGTGGGCTGCTGTGTCTGAAGCCGATGCCAGTAGGTCGCATAATAATGACGCCTTGGCTGCTCCCTCAATGGTCTGGCCTGGAACAAATAAATCAGCATGCTCTAGCAACAACCTCCCACACACCCATTGCGAACTGCGCACAGAACTGGCTAACAATTCTTGCGCAAGAGTCGACCGTGTCGCTCGTAATTTCTCGACAACATCTTCGTTCTTAAAATATTTTTCGGCAATTTTACGGCGAAACTCCAATAACTCTGATGTCAAAACTAATGATTTGTGCTCTAAATCAAATAGGGCTATTATTAGCCGTTCTAAAACAGGCTCTGTGACACACTCAGCATTTGCCTTTTCCACCCACATGGGGGGTATCAAAGAATTAAAAAAAGTATAGGGAACTCGAATGGGATAGGGTCTTTCATCGTCCGGTGATGCTCCAAGGGTTGTATACCTCTTTACCTTCATTTTTAAGTCAAAAATAAGACCATCATCAACCTCTTTAAACACCAATGTAAGTGGCCACTTGATTTCCTCATACGAAGCAGAGTCCTGTCCAAGAGATACTGGCACTATATGTGTCTTCGCAAAATCCGTCAGTTCTTTTAAAGTTAGAATCGTTGTAGGCATATTCCACTCCGTAATTCGATATAAATCATTCGTGCACGATGATGTAATTAAGAAATACTGTAACTGCTCGCACGTCATCCCGAGTGTAGCGAGGGATCTCAGTGCTTATGGGACTGTGCTCAATGTTAAGCGATCCCCGCTACGCTCGGGATGACGTCTGTGATGAGCAGTTACGTTGGTACTTTATGTTCAGATCTAAGAATCGCGCGCACTAATAATGTAGCGGTGCACCTGCGATACTTTCATTTCTGTATAAGGAAAAATACCCGGCTCTGTGCTGGGTTCTGGACTAACGCCATTACCGCCAATGGCCATATTTATAATTAAATAATAACCTGAAGCAAAACCATTTCTAAAAGATCGATAAGCGGCCTCCGCTAAAGAAATATGACCACCACTCGGTTGTGAAGGACAACGGTTGGTCCATGGTTGACAAATCAGTGGTTTTTTCTCACCCGTGCGTGGGTTTAACATCTCTGCCGAATAACTGCCGTTTTCATGACGCAGGTTAATTTGATAAAAAGGCTGTCCATCAAAATACCATGTTAACTTTGCTTGAGACGGATCTACATCCCACTCCAAGCCATAATTATGCCAATCATTATTTATCCGGGTCGCCGGTGTAGGGGCATTCGGAAGATCTTCGTTATTGTTGTAGTTCCATGATGCGCCCGTAGCAATATTTTTACCTTCCAAACCATAATGAATGGTCCCTGTAACAGGAAACGGGGGTCGCATAAATTCTAAAATATCAATTTCCATCCCGCTTGGCCAAACATGGGCAGCATCATAATCAGGCATCATCCATATAGCAGGCCATCGACCAGAATCGTATGGAATCTGCGCAGTCACTTCTATAGCGCCATGTGTAATCTCTTTTTTTTCATGATCTTGCGTCAGAACATACTTGCCTTGTGTCTTAATTTCACCTGAGGTAAAAGGATAAGCACCTGATGTCTTAAGTTCTGCAATCAGTGTGACTATATTATCTGCACCATCCCAATGAACTTGTCCTTGACGATACATTTGACGCTCATTGTTTCCCGCATGATAGCCATCAAACTTCATAAAATATTTATTTAAATTATTTTCACTACCCAGCAAACTCTCATCATCACTACAATATGCATAACGATTATCATCAAGATAGCTACATATAGAACTTTGATTGTTCGCCCAACTCACTTGGCTCAATCCAAAACCAAAAAAAAACATCACGCTACTACACACTTTACTCATCATTCCCTCCCTGAAGCAATCAACTCCAGATTGGAGGCTGATTAAACCTTGGGGATTATCCGCCCAAGCAAATAATTTTGTCAATACTGCCATCAGCAGATACAGAGTGAAAATTTTCTTGTTCTCACTGCGTACTGTTGATATAGTTTCTCCGCTTCGACGATTACCATAAAACTGTCAGGAAGATAACAATGGCATTTGAAAAATGGCGAAATAATCTATTACCCATGGTTGCATTGACAATAGTCACTCCACTTGGATTTGCTTCGGATTTATCTGAAATTTTTAAGTCATCAGGCGTTGTAACACTGAGTGTTGGTCCGGCTTGGGAGAGTGCGGGAAATACGCAAACATTTTATTTGGCACCTAATACTGAACAAACCTTTGCAGCGAATCACGCATCGCACGCGTTTATATATGGCGAGATTTTTTTAGGCATGCAAAAATTACTGCTTGAAAAACTGAAGGGTCAAATAGGCCTTGCAGTTGCCACGACTGGCAATGCTTCTTTGTCGGGCAATATTTGGGATGATGCCGATCCGCAGT
>CANNJG010000042.1 GCA_947504795.1 Legionellaceae bacterium | reverse complement strand
CAATGTATGGAGGGGATTTCCATTATCAGAACTGCAGCACTTGCAATGATTACAAATCTTGATGACCTTAGATGCAAAATAATCACACTATTTGGTGAAACTGCTTGCCAAATTTATGGAATCGGAGAAAATTTCGCCGGAACATAGGTTTTTACTCTCCGTTTTTGAAATTTTTTCGTTCATTTATTCACCTCAATATTAGAGAGTTTACTCTCTTAATGAGGTGTCCGTGAAGGCGGGGCTAAATCAGACGGCGGAGATATCCATTTACTGCACTCGATCGATTCGAAGGCAAATAACTGTCAGGTCTACATTTGGTCGGGCCAGTGTTCGTATCTCAATCTTCTCTAAATCTTGCCCTGAGTCCAAAGCAAAAATACCGACAATCTTTTCAGTCGCTCCTTCTGTGCCGGTGATTAGCCCATTGTTTAAAACTTTTGCCTCTTTGGGAAGAGCAAGTACAACATCCCAATCTCCTGCAGTCTTTCCCTTGCTCGCGGCGCTTGAGTATGCAATTTCGAAGGTGTATTGCCCGGTGTGCAGTTGATCGTAAGGACCAAAAGTCAAATATCCAGACTGAGTGCCATCTTTTTTCTTTATTCCGCAGTCGGCTGTTTTTTCTCCAATTCTCGTGGGGAGTTCGCATGCTTTCCATGTGTAAGAGTCACCCACAGCCACAATTTTTCTAACGCGCATTTTGTCTTTGCCATACATAAAGACTAATTTTCTTCCGCAGGTTTCCACAAATTTGGGGCTGCCGTTTATACGCGTTAGCGCCTCGGAAGATATCTTGTCTGGGGGCGCTGCATTCTCTGAAATTATCGCAAAATCATAGGCTTGCTTAAAATATTTTTTTGATGTAATCCAATGTATTTCGCCCAAATTGTCGGAGTGCTGAGCAATGTTTAGGTTTAATCTGCTGAAATTCTGGAAATACTTGGCGTCCCAGTACTGAGCGATTCCGTTATGAAGATTCTCTTTTTCTAGAGCATTGTCTATGCAGGATATTTCTTCGGGATAGTATTGTTTATTGATTCCGTTGCTAATGATGGAATGGTGTGAGGAGCAGCTCATGGATGCCAATGTCAACAAAGAGATCGCGATCGCCAGATAGAAGAAGCGATCACGTAAACGGTAGCTCAGGAAAATCAAAACAACAATGACCGGCCAAGAAAGCGCTGGAATTAGATATCTGCTTTCAATCGAAAGATTGGTCACCAGCGAGACAGCTCCGAGAGTTGCGCAGAGGGATAAAAAGGAAAATATGGCAAGCCAATATAATTTGGCACTCTCTTTTTCGCCTCTGATGATTTTGGTTAAAGAATACAGAACGATGCCAACATAGAGCAGAAAAATAAAACCAAATAATGGGTTGCCTATTGTTGCTGATTGGAGTAGCTCATAAATATCTTTTAGATTTGAAGATAACTTGTCGATTCCGATATTTGTCGGATATCGAGTTTGGTTCTCCACAACCCATTTGTAGGATATCGACCCAAGGAGGCTGCAAATTGCCAGAATTATTAATGGAATCTTGTTTTTGAATGCAAAATCCCGCTCCGCCATTGAGATAAATGCTTGAGTTGCAATAAGAGGGGCGACAAATTGAAGTAGAAAAAAATTGTCTGACAGTGCAGTGGCATAAGCAATTATTGCTATTAGAAATAAAAATATGATTTTTCTTTGTATTTGTCCTTCATTGTTAAATTTAATCCATAAGGCTAATAGCAATATTGATGAAAGAAAGGCTCCGTAGTGGTGAGCGCTGTTAAGGATGAGCGCAAAGGGTTCCCTAGCGCTTAATGCCAGCCATATTAAAATAACCAGTGCAGTTGATGCAGTAATAAAGGAATTAACGTTGATGGTTACTCTTGCGATAAGCCAAATTGCAAAAAATGTCAAAGCCGTCTGAATTAATGCAAAAGCAATTATTTGGCTGTAAGGCGTCGGCCCTGCCAAGTAAGCCAGCAGGAACATTGGATAGTCTGGAAAAAAGTATGGTGCAGGGGTAAGGAACCACTCATTAATTTGCCCGTTATTTGATAAAATATCTGCAAATAGAGTGGGTAGATAAAGTGCGTCTGAGTTAAATAGACGGCTTTGAATGGAGGAGCCTGAAATATACTGTGCGACTATATTTGCCAAGCTTAATGCCAGCAAAAGAAGAAAATATATATTTTTTCTTTTATTCATGAGGACGTCTTAAATATCCAACTTATTGAACACGATAGATGACAGGTGTCGAATAATCATCATTATCAGCCACCAATTCCCAGGCGCGTAGATAACCGGCTTGCTCGATTCCACGCTCCAACAATCTGCTTTGCCCCACTTTCAACAGAAGCCAGCTTGGCACCCTTGCCCTTGAGGTGAGCGGTCATGGGGGTATCCGTTTGATCGGGCTTTATCAGCACCACCTTGACTCCGGTGCCCGCAAAACGATGCTGCAAGCCTTGGGCGTAGCGTGTAACCAGCCCTTTGGCTGCACCGTATACATAGTTGGACTTTCGCCCCCGATTACCGGCCACCGAGCCGCTCAGGGCAATGGTGCCGTGATCGGCTTTTGAAATTTGTTTGGCCAAAGCCTCGGCATAGAGGACCTGCGAAACCCCGTTGACATCCAGCGCTTCACGGCATGCTTGCAAGTCGTCTTGCCAGTCGGCTTGATCGGGTAGTGAACCGTGTGCGATCAGCACAATATCCACATTGCCCGACTGAACGATGTTCTCGACCAAAGCATCAATAACTTCCGGGTCCAAAAACTCTGCCTGGACGACCCGAATCTGAGATTGAGGGCTGCGAACCTTAAGGTCTGTCGCAACTCCTTCGATTCGCTGCGTATCACGGCCAACCAGCGTCAGATCGATGGGCTGGTTTTGTCTCCACAATCTGGCGCAGTGCTCGGCAATCGCCGAGGTGGCGCCGATAATGACGATTCTTTTCTTGTTGTTCATTCAACTTCCCATCAAACGGCGTGAGAGACCTGAGCTGATACCCTGGTCTCGGTACTTCATGAATTCAGGCAGGCATGGATAGCCTGCCTCAAAGAGTTCACTTGGCATTCGCGCATCCTTGGCCGGATAGATGCGACCCTTGGTCTCATGCACGATGGCATCCAGGCACTCGAAAAGCTAGAGCGTGCCTTCCGGATTCAGGCAGCCTTCGCACGGAAGACGTAACGCTTATCGAGGTGGTACTTCATCAGATAACCAATGGCTAGGCCGATGATGCCACCTAGGTAGCGCATCTTCTTGGTCTCAAAGATATGGTCGAAGCCGAACTCAAAGCTCCAGAAAATTACCGTAGTCGCCAGTCCCATTAGAGTGAAGAGGACCAACGTCTTACCGTCGTGCGCAGCATCACGGGCGCTGAAACGAAAAATATAGCGCTTGTCGAGGATATACTTAACAACGAGACCCACACCAGTTCCCACGACCACCGAGATAAGGATGCTGAAAGCCCTTATGTAATTACGAATGACAATATCCTGAGCCCCGATGTTTAATGCTGTCGCGATTAGTGCCAAAATTACATATTTTATTGTTAAATTCATACAAGCAAAATCATCTCTATAATAACAATGGCTCAAGTTTATTCATGATACCGTAATAACTCACGCGAGACTAGCGCGGTTACGCGGACGGCTCAAACTAATGCGGCCAAAGCAATGGGTCAAAAACGGCTTTGTTCTTGCCCCGCTGGTATTTTCTGGGGAGTTTTTGAATTCAGGTTTGGTGAGCCATGCAGTGCTCGCGGTGTTACTTTTTTGCCTGGCTTCCTCGGCGACCCACATCATAAACGACATGCACGACATCGAGTATGATCGTCGTCACCCGAAGAGTATCGGCGCCTTCGTTGCAGAGCGTCTTCTTGACTTGGTTGCGGTTAGAGCACTGGCTTTGGTTGCTTGGTGCTATCGTCTGCAGAATAACCGTGATACTCTTCGGGGAGCTCGACCGCTTTCTTTGGCGGTCAAACGTCTGGCTAAGGGTTCGCTCGGTCGCCATGCAGCCAAAGGCATGTGAACCATCGGTTTTCTGCTATCTGGCCGCCGGCTCGCGGTGGGTGTGCCTCTGAGCTTCATGGCTTGGGCAGCACAAGGGACTTCGCTCTATCTGATTATCGATGCGCTGGGGCACTACTTGCCAACTGTCAACGTTATCGGCATCTATTATGTGAGCATTCTGCCAGGATCCGCTTCCTTCATCCCTGGTGGACTAGGCGCAACGGATGCAGCAATTGTGATGCTATTGTCTGCAGCGGGCGTTAGTCAGACGGATGCCATTACCGCGGCGGTCATCATTCGGGGGTTAACGTTATGGTTGGCGGTAAGTGTTGGTGTCGTGGCAATGTGCAAAGTAGCGTTGATGACTGGATCCATCTGGAATGAGGGGTGACAAGTGCGAAGCAGAATTCACTGGGAAAATTTTGGGTCCATGATTCCATCAAACACATCCGCAAAAATTTCTGACAATAAACTGTGGCGAGACTGATCGTTAAACACAGCAGTGCATTGCACCGCATCACCAACATCGACGTTGTGATCCATGATGAATCAATCAACCTCGCCTTGGTCCGGTCAGATTTCAATGTCTCTGGCTGGCAATGGCATTCGAGTCGCTCAAAATTCGATGACATTGCGTATACCGAACCAAAGCCAAAAACCAAGCGGATCAGCATCCACACCATTGGACGCGTAAATTTTCACGGCTCGCTCAATCCTAGCGCCAACTTCATCCCTTGTCTACTTGACGTGACCGGAGCTGTACCAATTGTTGCCTATGTGGTACCGGTTGTCGCGGCACCTGATTTGGTCGAAAACATCCGCCCTGACGATCATGTCGTCGAATTCGACTGAACCTCTGCAGGATCGTTTGGTTTTGAGTTTTCGATCATTACAATCAGCTTTCCTTCCTCGTCTCGAGAAATCTGGCGATTAATCATTGAAGGCCATTACGGGCTGGCCTGTGTCGTGATTTCCGGTGACTTGTATCCAGCACACTCGGGTGTGCCACAAGAAGCCTTCTCGGTAATTCGACCGCCGTCAATGCTGCCGCAACAATCGATGCCTGAGGATCAAGCATACATACGGTTCCAGGAGTTGATGCACGCCAACCAAGTTAGGCAAGCGCTTGCATCGTCAGTGATTCCTGAGCATGTGCATGATCAAATTGTTACTGAGACGGTCAGGGAAGAACGCGGTACTCTGAGGAGAAACAATGAGGGCGTCTGGGAAATTGTTTGTATTGTGCCGATGAGAATTCATCCAGAGCTTATTGTTGAATTCTCAGATGCTCACTATCGCGCGGAGTTGTAGGCGAGATGCTCGGCCCAAGTCGAATGCACTACCGCTCAGCGGACGAGTGGTCGATTGCGGAATACGAAACCGAACTGCTACCGAGGGAGGGTTGCTTTATAAAAGGCATAGGCACTGGTTTTTGCTACAATTCTGACTTTTATTATACAGATTCCGCGTGTTTCCGCAGCACTTTTAACGGTTGCTAATGCGTTGAGATAGGTTGATTTTGCTTGGGTTTCCACCCCACCGCCATGACTTCAAAACCATAAATTATTTATCACATGATAATTGCCATTCGCGACGGACCTATCTATAATTCGAGAGAGATGGGGATTGAAACAATGACGAGCATACTCGAACCTCTGGTGTAACATTAACTATTCAAACACTTGCCAATCTTCGGCGTTCATAGCGAATCGAATGACTGAATAGTTGCTATCATTTAGGCATAATGTGGACGATAAAAAACCAATTGATCCTGCGCAGCCTAAGGATGGAGAATTACGCCGTGCGCTCAAAACTCGTCACATACAACTCATTGCCTTGGGTGGCATTATAGGTTCTGGATTTTTCTTAAGTACCGGCGCTGTGGTCAATCAGGTGGGGCCTTCTGTATTTCTTGCTTATATCCTCGGCGGAATCATAATTTATCTAACCATGCTCTGCACCGGCGAACTCACCGTGGCTATCCCTATTACGGGATCCTTCATTAATTATACCGCTGATTTCATTTCACCTGCCTTTGCCTGCGGTGTCGGATGGTCATATTGGCTAAGCTGGGTGGTATATATTCCTGCGGAATGTCTTGCAGGTGGCATCATTATGCAATATTTTACGGGGCTTAACAGCTACATGTGGGCCGTCTGCTTTGGGTTGGTCATCACTTGTATTAATTTTGCTAAGGTCAATATTTTTGGTGAAATTGAATTTTGGCTTGCTCTGATTAAGATCTCTGCATTATTAAGCTTTATTATCTTATCTATTCTTATCTTCTTTGGCTTTATTCACGGTCAACACCACGCCGGTTTTATTGGAGGCCGTTACATTTTTCATCATGGCGGTTTATTTCCACGGGGGGTTTTTCCCTTGTGCACCGCGATGGTTTTATTGTTAGTCAATTATCAAGGCTCAGAAATCGTCGCGTTGGCTGCGGGCGAATCGATCGATCCGGGTCGGATGATTCCTCATGCAATTCGCAATGTTTCTCTGCGCATTTTATTCATCTACATCATCCCTGTTTTGTGCTTGGTTCTAATCTTTCCCTGGGAGAACGCTAACCTACAAAACTCCGTATTTGCTGACGCACTAAATTATTATGGGTTGAAATGGGCGGGTGCTGCGACTAGTTTTGTGACGCTAACGTCTGCATTATCCTGTTCCAATTCCGGCGTATATGGCATCGTGCGCGCACTCTATGCCCTCGCAAAAAATGGCATGGCCCCTCAAAAACTATCCCTACTTAACCGTCACGCAGTCCCACAAAATGCTGGGATTGTAACCCTTATTTCGATTTGGATAGTCTTATTAGGTAGTTATTTCTTTGCGCAAACAACGTTATATATTTCATTATTGTTAATTTCAGGCTTTACCGGCGCTATTGCATGGATTTCCTTATGTTGGTCACAGATTAACTTCAGACGCGCCCTGTACAAAGCCGGTTATACTGAAAATGATTTGCAATACAAAACACCAGGCTCGCCTTATAGCGGGTTCATCGCCATTACATTAATGCTGCTCTGTTTAATCATTTTATTTTTTTCAGATGATGTGACGTATAAAATAGCATTTATCATAGGCTGCATCAGCGTTATTTTCCCCATTGTAGTATACAAGGTCTTTGGTTTGAAGCATAAGCGCGATAAGATGTTATCGCTTAATAAACATGCACAATTTTCAGATATTTTTCCACCTAAATAACCCCTCATGTCGATCCATTTATTACATCAACTTAGGATGCTACTGACTAGAGCCATCCGCACGTAAGCAATGAAACCATGAGCTATCTAAGAACATAAAAACCATTTTTGACGATGAGAAAGGTCGCGCAGGTACGTCACGGGTTACCAGACGATTACATCATAAAGGTGAATCAGTGGGTAAACATCATGCGAGAAAATGGCTGGCGCGCATTGAACAGAGGAAGGCTTGCTTTATCTTGCTGTTGGATGAGCGATTTCAGCGCGAGGGATGCTGCTAGAAAAAACAGGTCCTGCTGGCAAGCAGCCGGACCTAGCATAGAGAAAAAAAGCAGCCCGCCAGCTACACCCAACATGATTTCCCCCTGGTTGAGGTGTTATGAGTCTATTCCTAAATGGGATTATCAGAATCAACAAAGGTGTGTTCAATACCAAATACCGTGTGTAAGTGCGCGCCTAAAGCCTGGACGCCGTAGCGTTCAGTGGCGTAGTGACCGCAGGCATAATAATGAATATTCAACTCTTTAGCCAAGTCATACGTCCGCTCCGAGATCTCTCCGCTGATATACGCATCCGCCCCTAACTGATGGGCTGTGTCAATAAAATCTTGGGCGGCACCCGAGCACCAGGCAATCCGTTGAATTGTAGAAGATTGAGCAACTATATGAATCGGAGGTTGTTTAAAAATCGCTTTTAAGGTTTTAAAAAAGATTGTTGGAGATACGACTTGCGGTAATTGACCGGCCCATAAGCCTTTACGCAGTTTGTCAACATCGTGTTGCGTGACGTCATCTACTGCTAGCCGGGAAGCAATACACGCATTGTTGCCTAATTCTAGATGGACATCTAAGGGCAAATGATAAGCAAATAAATTCATATTATCGCTTAGCAGCGCACCGATTCTTTGCCGCCGTATTCCAGTAATCACGGCGGGTTCGCCTCGCCAGAAAAATCCATGATGCACAAGAATAGCATCCGCGTGCCATGCTTTGGCTTCCATAACCACTGCTTGGTTGATACTAACCGCTGTGCAAAGACGTTTAATCTCGCGGCGACCTTCAATTTGCAAACCATTCGGAGCATAATCCGTTACGGCACTACAGGCAAGATACGTGGCAAGATACTCATCCAAAGCATCTCGAGTAATCATTCCGTCGAACGCCTTTTGATGTCCGCGCCTAACATCGATAGTTTTTCTTCGATACGTTCGTAGCCACGGTCCACATGATAAATACGTTCAACTGTGGTTTCTCCTTCCGCGGCTAAACCTGCCAAAATAAGGCTTGCAGAGGCGCGTAAATCAGTCGCCATCACTGGCGCACCCATTAATTTATCGACCCCGTTTATGAATGCGGTATTGCCATTTAATTTAATCCTAGCGCCCATACGCTGCAATTCCTGCACATGCATAAACCGATTTTCGAAAATATTTTCAACAATCGTTGCGGTTCCATCGGCTACAGCGTTCATAGCCATAAACTGAGCCTGCATATCGGTCGCAAGCCCGGGATAAGGTGCGGTAAAAATATCAATCGCCTTGGGGCGCTCACCTTGCATATCTAAACTCACCCAATCTTCCCCGATGGTTAAATGTGCGCCTGCCTCTTCAAATTTACATAGCATCGACAATAAGTTATCGGGTTTAACTTTACGCACTGTGACTTGACCACGAGTCAATGCTGCTGCAGTCAAATACGTGCCTGCTTCAATACGATCCGGAATAACAGAGTAGCCCCCCCCTTTTAAGGACTCTACACCTTCAATTTCAATGGTATGCGTTCCAGCGCCATTAATTTTGGCACCCATTTGAGTTAAAAATAACGCCAAATCCAATACTTCAGGCTCTCTAGCAGCATTTTTAATGATCGTTTTCCCTTCTGCTAACACTGCCGCCATCATGATGTTTTCTGTGCCTGTCACGGTAATGGTATCAAACACTAACGCCTTGCCTTGTAACCGCTTTGTTTTACAGCGCGCTTTAATGAAGCCGTTATGAACCTCAATATCCGCGCCCATGGTTCGCAAAGCCTTCAAATGCAAATCCACAGGTCGCGTACCGATGGCACATCCGCCCGGCAAAGACACATCCGCATGGCCAAACCGCGCAAGCATCGGTCCTAAGACCAAAATAGAGGCACGCATCGTTTTGACCAGATGATAGGGGGCGACTAAGTCATGAACGTTGGCAGTATTAATGTGCACATTCATCTTCTCATCAACTACTAACTTTGCACCCAAATGACCTAGCAGCTCCATCATAGTCGTAACATCTTTGAGATGAGGCACATTCGCGATGGTAACATCATTCGGCATGAGTATCGTGGCTGCCATAATGGGTAATGCGGAATTTTTAGCGCCAGAAATGATGACATCGCCATGTAAGGGTTTGCCCCCATTAATGATTAATTTATCCAACTTTTTTCTCCCACTCATCTTTGGTCCAAGTATGCATCTGCACCGCATGCATGTGACCCGATATAATCAGTTTATTCAAGATCTCATAGACCCACAATTGCCGTTTTACTTTAGGAAGTGCAACAAACACATCGGACACCAGAGTTAATTCATAATGTTTGCCATCGCCCGTTACTTTAGCATAGACAATTTCAGGATAGGCCGTTAACAACTCTTCGATTTCACTAGGATTCATACAATATCAACTCTACACCGTATAAGGTAGCCAAAGCACGCACATCATCAGGAATATGGTCGATCTTCAATGTCGTACTATACTGGCGACATAAGCGACGCATATCAATTAACAGGGCAAGCCCCGCACTATCACACGTTTGAACTGCGGATAAATCACAGTGAATTGCTTTTGAAGGCGACTCTTTGAGTAATTCTATCAACCGTACCCTGTCAGCAGCAACTGTTGCGAACGTTAAGATACTTAACGGCTTGAAATAATTAGAATCAGTCATAGAGTTATCATGCCGCTCTTTTGTTTGCACGCATTTGATTAATTAAATCCTTTATGGTGCCCTGTTGTAAAATATTGGCGAATTGTAGCTTGAAACTCTGTAACAAGCTAATCCCTTCTACACTCAGGTCATATATTTTCCAATCGCCTGATTTCGAAACCAAATTATAACTCAAGGGAATACGTTGACCATTGGGACGACTAATCACTGAATTGACTCGTAAGAAATGAGCATCAATTTCCCCACGTACGGGCATAAAATTTACGGTTTCACCTGAATATTCAGCTAAAGGAGACGCATAGGTACGAATAATCAATTCTGTAAAAACGTGACTAAACGCTTGTTTTTCGGAAGCGGTAGCTTTCGTCCACACCTGACCACCCAACACCGAGCGCGACATGCCTTCGATATCGACATGGGGTAATAAATACCTTTGAATGGCTTGATTGATGATACGATTATCTGTTTTCAAATGACCTTGATTTACTTTTAAGGTATCAATAATCTCCTGTGCGGTTTTTTGCAACATCGGCACGGGGGAGGTCTCGGCATTTACAGTCGAAATCAATAAAGCCATCAGTAAGAAACCCAAAACTCTCTGGACCATCTGCTTTATCATGCTTCACCTACTTTTTGATGTTAAATAAAAACTGCCCGATGATATTTTCTAAAATAACAGCTTCTTGAGTTTTTGCAATGGTATCCCCCGCCCGCAAAAATGGATGCTTCTGATCCGCATCATCATACCCGGGAACAATACTGACATAGTTAGATCCGAGTAACCCTTGGGTTAAAATTCTGGCTGAAGCATCTTCGTACGGGATCATCACATTCGGTCGCAAGATCATAGTGACTTTGGCATTTAATGCTTGGGGTTGTAAATCGATTCTGCTGACTTCCCCTATTTTAACGCCGGCAATGGTTACAGGGGCGCGTACTTTCAAGCCACCAATATCTGAAAAATTTGCTGTAACGCGATAACCATCTTTCTTCATCACTTGGGTTATGCCGCTCACTTTCATGACTAAAAACAAAAAAGCGACCACGCTCAGGATCATTAACATGCCAACACTAGTATGCATTGCTTTAACGTGTTGCTTTTTCATTACCACCCTCCAATCATCATTGCTGTCAATAAAAAATCAAACCCTAATACAGCGAGCGAGGACCAAACCACGGTCCGAGTCGTGGCCCGACTTATCCCTTCTGCAGTCGGCTCACACTCAAACCCTTGATATAACGCAATCCAAATGATGAGTACTGCAAAAACAAAACTTTTTATGATGCCTGAAAGAACATCCATTCGAAAATTCACAGCTGCCTGCATATTCGACCAAAAACTACCTTGATCGACTCCCAACCATTGCACACCAATCCAATAGCCCCCATAAATCGCTACCATTGAAAAGATAAGTCCCAACATCGGCAATGAAATAATGCCTGCTATAAAACGCGGATAAACGATACGTTTCAAGGGATCGATACCCATCATATCCATACTGGCCAATTGCTCTGTGGCATTCATCAACCCTAATTCGGCAGTAAGCGCAGAACCTGCTCTTCCTGCGAATAGAAGTGCGGTAATCACCGGACCTAATTCTCGGGTGATGCTCAGGGCAAGTAATTGACCTAATTCACTATCGGCCCCGAATTTTTGTAACGTATGGTAACCCTGCAATCCAACTACCATACCGATGAATAACCCAGATACGACGATGATTAAAAAGGATAAGACGCCAGTAAAATAAATTTGATCCCACACCGCAGGCCATAAACGAACTAGCGTCGGTTTCTGGAATAGAATCTTCCACAAAAAAATACCAGATTTGCCAAACGCTTGGACCACATCACTGGTTTT
>CANNJG010000041.1 GCA_947504795.1 Legionellaceae bacterium | reverse complement strand
TTTCACCTACACCTTCCAGAAATTCAAGCATTCAATAATTCCTCTAAATAAGGCGGTGCCGGATAATGAAACGGCACGGCACCATCCGCTTCTCCGTGCATAAACTGACTAATTTGGGGTTGAGTCGACTCCAGAAGTTCTTGAGGACTACCCTCGCCAATAATCTGACCCTGGGCAATCAAATACACATAATCTGCTATAGAACAGGTTTCTGCAACATCGTGTGAGACGATAACAGTCGTGTGATTTAAGAGATCATTCAAACGTTTGATTAAGCGCGTTAATACCCCCATAGAAATCGGATCTTGCCCAGTAAAAGGCTCATCATACATCATTAATTCTGGATCCAATGCGATCGCTCTGGCTAGAGCCACCCGCCTTGCCATCCCCCCCGATAGTTCAGAGGGCATTAACTCAGCAGCACCACGTAATCCTACCGCTTCTAATTTCATTAATACTAAATCGTTCAGTAAAATTTGGTCGAGGTTAGTGTGTTCCCGCAAAGGAAAAGCGACATTATCAAATACGGATAAATGCGTGAACAAAGCACTGGATTGAAAAAGCATGCCCATTTTACGGCGCTCGACACACAACTGCTGATGATTTAATTGATGAATGTTACAATCGTTAACACAAACCGACCCAGAATCAGGCGCTAATAACCCACCAATCAAACGCAATAAGGTGGTTTTTCCGGATCCAGAGGGTCCCATAATAGCGGTGATTTTTCCTCGAGGCACCTGAATGGTCACATCATTGAACACCACCTGATTACGGTGGCTAAAATGTAAATGATTGATACAGATGAGATGTTCTGAATCTAAAAGCATTTGCGCTATCTCAATAACTTTTTGAGATTATACACATGCCTCAGGTTGAATTGCCAGAACTTCGTACGCATGTGAGCTATTAGGCGCTTGCTATCTTCTCTGAGAAAAGCGTTTTATACTCTGCAGCAGCGTTAAAATTATCCCAAGATACAGTAGGAGTTTTCATGGACAAGTCAAAAACAGGCGTGCTACTCATCAATCTTGGCACCCCTGACAACTGTGATCCAAAATCCGTTTATGCTTATTTGAAGCAGTTTTTAAACGATCCCCGCGTCATTGATTTGCCTTCGGCCATACGCTACATATTAGTCAATGGGATCATCATTCCGTTTCGCTATAAGCAATCGGCTCATGCTTATCAGCAAATATGGAGCAAGAGAGGCTCACCCTTACTCACTAATAGCCAGGATTTGGTCACTGCATTGCGCAAAAAATTCGATAACACCCTGCAAATAGGATTAGGTATGCGCTATGGGAACCCTAGCATTGAATCAGCTTTCGAGACACTCAAAGCGTGTAAAAAAATCATTGCTATTCCTCTTTTTCCACAATATTCATCCGCAGCAACCGGATCAGCAACCGCAGAACTATTGAAGGTGTTGGGTGCTCAATGGAATATTCCTGAAATTAGTATTAAACGTGATTTTTTTGATAACCCCGATTTTATTAAGGCTTATACAAGCTTAATACAAGAGCATTTGAACCATAAAAAAATGGATACTTTGATTTTCAGCTTCCATGGATTGCCAGAGCGACATATCGATAAAAGTGACTGTCGTTCAGTATGTTCGAGATCAGATTCTTGCCCTAAGCCCGATCAACTGAACACGTTTTGTTATCGAGCCCAGTGCTATGAAACAGCGCGTCTTATTGCAAAAGAGTTGGAGATAACCCCCGACGATTATGTGGTTTCTTTTCAATCAAGACTGGGTAAAACACCATGGATAAAACCCTATACTGACGTTATCCTAACGGAACTAAGACAAAAAAACAAAGAAAAAATTGCTATTGTTTGTCCCTCATTTGTGGCGGATTGTTTGGAAACGTTAGAAGAAATAAACCTTCGTGCGAGAGAGCAATGGCAAGCTCTGGGGGGAACAGAATTTGTTTGCATTCCTTGCCTCAATACCCACCCGGTTTGGATTGATGGACTCGTAAAGATGATTAAAAAACATATGTAAACCTCTAGGGAGTGTTTCCAATTCAACCCCCCGTCACTTCCCCAAGCGGTGGTTTTCCAAATATCACGACATAAGCTGTTCGCCATTCAATTGCATCAGATACACACATGACTGAAGGAAGTAAAGGCAGGTTCCAATATCGTTAAAACAAGGATTTGCGAAATAAAATCTGCATTACCTATCCTCGTTATTTTATGTTAGGGTCTTACAGGGATGAATCATACATACTAGGGAGTATTGTTTATGAAAAAAATTACTTTCGTTGTCGCAGCGGCTGCAGCTTCAGTTGTGCATGCCGGTTCGATGGGACCCGTGTCTACGTCTTCTTCCACACCTTATCTTACAAGCGAGGCTTCTTACACTTGGCCGCCGTACGGTGGTTTTACTGTTAACAGTTACCAAAGAACGATTTCTTCACAAGGTTGGGGTGGTCGTTTGGGTGCAGGTATGATGTACAGCTACAGTGAAACAATCAGTTTGACTGGGGAAATTGGTGGCGGATATTATGGCAGTAAAAGCCAAAACCTTTATAACGTTAATGGACAGGTGGCTTCTTCTGGATCTTTTTCAGTGGATGGTTATGATGTGCTCGCTGGCTTTATTTATAAACTGAATTATTTTGATGTATTTTTCCAAGGCGGCTTTATGTTGGAAAATATACGCACATCGTATTATAACAATCTCAGTGATATCTATCCAGGTGGTTTATATAGTGGTTTCAAAACTCGATCTCTAAATCAAACACAAGCTTTACCTGAAATTAAGGTGGGAGGCATTTATAATGTTAATCCTAATTGGGGTATTGATGTTGCTTATATGCATGTCTTTGGAAATAATAATCCACACGGTTCTGGCCAGAAGTCCGCTACATTTGATGGAGTTTACGAGAACACTTCTGTGTTCGGTCAAAACCCAACGTTAGATTCGGTGATGTTTGGGTTACATTACAATTTTGTAATGTAACATCATGATGTGCCGGCCACACGTAGTCTATGGGGTTGAATTGTAAACAACCCCTATTCTCTTGTGATGTAGTCTTTAAATTGAACTATAATTTAAGAACATAACCAACAGAAAAAACGATTTGACTATGAAAATAACGTTGAGTTTTCCAGACAATTATCGCTACATCCGTATCAACCCTAAAACCAAGTTAGTGCATGTATTGGTTCCTTTTATTGCCGGCCAGGATATTAGCACCGACAACACGTGTCAATCAACGGTCGAATTAAAAGACTTTTTTGAGGGTGGTGCTTATAAGGAATTGATGACGTATAAGAAAACGCTTGCGTTCTATTCTTCATTGTTAGAAGACAACCCACTCGGCCGCGACATTGATAGACGTTGCTTTGAAGTTTTTAGCTACTCTGTGGCTGTCCAAGCCATGGAAGAAAACCACATGCTTGCGGTGGAAAATTTACTCAAAAAGCCCTCTAATTTATACAGCATTCAATTAAGACCCCAAGACCAAGATAGTTATTCCAAAGTCTTCAACCCAGTGTTTACGGTCAACCGAAGCAATGATGACCGAGGAACGCCATTATCCCCTTTATTCAATAAAATGCATGAGATTTTCCCTGGGCTTATTTTGGGGAAATCCGACCCGTACAATGACCTTATCAACCGGGTATCCCGGGCCTTGCCCAAAGATGCCTCGTTTGAAATCATCCAAAACATGCTCGCAATCGAATGTCGTGTCCCCGAGGATTTCTTTAAAAGCTATACTGATAACGATCGCGTCAAACACGTCGTTAACAAAGATTATATCGATACGTTGATGGCATATGATGAAAACACACCCCCTAGAGACTATATTACCGCTTTGTTAGGGCTCTGTGCACCTAACCTGCAGAGTATGCTTCCAGGCTCACCCTTTTATCAAGAAGTTTCGAGCAATCCAAAAGATAAAGCCGAGCATTTATCGATTTTAACCCAATTTTTCTTGGGCGTTTTAAATGTCTTCTGTCGAGCCCAAGGTTTGAGCGATAAAAATTTCGGAGAGATTCTAGATAACGCACCTGATTTGAGCCAAGGGCTCGTCAAGGTTGTGGCCGAAGCACTAACGGCCGGGGATGAGGCAGAACATGCTATCATTAAATTTTTCAATACACATAAGGAAAAAAACGCATTTAATTTATCAAGGGATTTAAGCTTAACCGGGCCCGATAATCATAAAGACGCTATTCAACAAAAATTTGAAACCACCTATCGAACCGTGACTGCTACAAAAGAAAATCCACACATGGATGATTTCATGATCTTAGATACACAAGCCTGCGGAGAAAAGGATATCTTTATCTCTAGTCATGGATTAATTTGCACCGATTTTTCAAATATTCTCCCTGATGATACATTGGGCTTTGAAACCAAACAGATCCCAAATAAGCGCATCGACGCCCGCATGCATCAAAGCTTTATCACACCTAAAGAAGAACCCGCTATCACAATTGACATCTCGCTTGATACGTTTATGAATAAACTTAACAAGTTTTTAGACTACAACACATGGAATGATATTCCAACGAATTTTACCGATACGTATGTTCTTCCTTTAAAATTTTTAGATGATGTGGCGAAAGGAAAGCTAGATGAAGTCTATGCTATTTTAGAAATATCTGCGGACATTCAAAGCTTATTCAATACTCCTGGTAAATTTACTGATTATTCAGAGAGAGCCTTTGATTGTACGCCTTATGAATACGCTTATTGGGCTAAAGACACAGACATGTGTCGTATGTTAGAAGCAAACATGGACGAAGACACTAAACAGCTGATGTTAGAGAAAATTGATAGGATAGAACGCTTAGGACTTGCCTATCAACAACACGGCGTATCGTATCAAAATCCCCATTATGACATGAGTTTTGTTTTGAAGGATTTAAGTCTGGATGAATTTCATCGATTACAAGCGATACTCGGTCAACACAATCCCAAAATGCAGGGGGCCGACGCAAACAATTATCAAACCATACACTTTACAGCAACTGAGTATGAAGCGCTTAAACACGAATTAGCACAGCAGAAAATACGGAGTTTTATGCCTTTCTGCTCTGCATACTTTCAATTTCTTTTCTATTTGGCCTACCCGATATGCTTGATAATATCATTATTTATCTCATCTCCCGCTGAAACGCTTATTAAACAATTAAAATTTGATTTCCATTCATTGATTACGGCATTAGATACTTATGTCACTCACTATGATAAACAAAGTTACGATGAAAAGAAAATAGCCTGGATGTCAGTGGGACAAGCACAGCGCGATATGCCCGCTCACATTGCTCATGCGTACTGGAACACTGAGCGACCCTTTTTCCCTTTACCTTTGTTTCATGAAACCACACGTTATCAATCAACTCGCCCTAGAAAGCTATCTTTTGAATATCCCGGTCTTGGTTCATATTTTGTCTTAGTACGCGGCTTAAGCGGGACATGCGGCGGATTGGGACGCAAGTTGGTGCCGCCTTCACCCGCAGTCACAGCATATGATTTGGCAGCTATTCGCCATCTCGATGAAGTCAGCATCGCGGATCTTAGACACTCGCGGGACAATCTAAGCCCGCCTTACAGTCAAATAGAGAGCCTGGATTGAGCGATGGCAGCAAGTTTAACCTGCTTTTTCTAGGTTGAAAGGTTCCAGAGACCATTCGATCTTTCCAGCATCTTATGCTACGATGCTCTCTTATATTAAATTACCGATACCTATCCCAAATGAATTTTTGTGAACTCGGCCTAGCCGTCATTAAAAACGAAGCCCAGGCAGTCTCCGATCTCGCGCAGCGCATCGATCATCGCTTTCAAACCGCGTGTGAGTTAATTTTAGCATGTACCGGTCGTGTGGTTGTCACTGGCATGGGAAAGTCTGGGCATATTGCCAATAAACTTGCCGCAACTTTTTCCAGTACCGGAACACCCGCATTTTTTATGCACCCAGGCGAGGCCAGTCATGGTGATTTAGGTATGATTACCAAACAAGACGTGGTCATTGCTATTTCCCATTCTGGGCACACTCAAGAATTAATCATTTTACTGCCTATCATCAAACGCCTAGGCGTCCCTTTAATCACCTTAACCGGTCATCCCGATTCCCTTCTTGCCACCTCGGCTAGGGTCAATTTGGACATCAGTATTGATAAAGAAGCCTGTCCTCTCGGGCTGGCGCCGACCACCAGCACCACTGTTTCGTTGGTCATGGGCGATGCGCTTGCCATTGCATTATTGCAAGCAAAAGGTTTCAGTGCTGAAGATTTTGCGTTGTCCCATCCCGGTGGTATTTTAGGCAAACGCTTATTATTGCGTATCGATGAAGTGTGGAACAGTGGTGAACACCTCCCCATCGTGCGCGAAGAGGTATCGATTCGTGAGGCGTTAATCGAAGTCACGACAAAAAAATTGGGGATGACTTGTGTTGTGGATAAAGACGGACGCTTAACTGGAATCTACACCGATGGCGATGTGCGTCGCACCTTAAACAACCAACACGATATCCATGTCACCCCGCTGACTCAAGTCATGAGCCGCAATTGTCTAACTATCAACCCAGGTTTATTGGCAGTCGACGCTTTATCTATGATGCAACAACATCTGATTACTTCTCTCGTGGTCATCGACGCTGATCAACGCCCAACAGCCGTCGTTCACTTACACGATCTTTTGCGCACAGGTGTATATTAAATTATGAACCACTTGATCGATAAGGTTGCTAAAATAAAATGTGTCATCTGCGATGTCGATGGTGTTTTGACGAATGGTCTGAATTACATTGATAACCACGGTAACGAATTAAAATCTTTCAATGTCCAAGACGGTGTTGGACTAAAGCTATTGATAGCGGCAGGGATTCATGTGGCTGTAATCACGGGATCCTGTAATAAAGTGATCGATCATCGCATGGAGCAACTGGGAATCAAGCTTTATTTCAAAGGTCAAATCAATAAGCAACAAGCCTACCAATCTTTGAAAAACGATTTGGCATTAACAGATGATATGTTTGCCTATATCGGCGATGATGTCGTGGATCTGCCTATTATGCGCCAAGTAGGATTTTCAATTGCAGTGGCTAATGCGGTGAGTCCGATTAAAAGCCGTGCTGACTGGGTAACAACGTTACCCGGTGGAAATGGCGGTGTTCGTGAAGCATGTGATTATATTCTAGAAGTCCAAAATAAAACCGATCTAGCTATTAACGAGTATATTCATTCATGATGCTTGCAAAACGCATGCTCTCTGTTGGGTGTATACCCATGATTGTCGCCGGCATGTATGGATATCTCACTTATAACAAACACCCACTTCCTAACCTTTTAGATGCTGAAGCCTTGGCGAAAACCAGCGACTCGCATATTTATGACGTGCGCTACCGTCAGTATAATATTGCTGGTGTCCTTATCCATTTCATGGAAGCACCTTTGATTACGCATATTCCAAAAAACAATACCCACCAGATTACAACTCCCCATATTGTGATCATAGAATCGAATCAAGAACCTTGGGAAATCCACGCACACCATGCAGTGGCCATTGAGGGGGGTAAAGAAATAACGTTTAGTCAACACGTTCGTATCCAACAAAAAAAACCCCATACCCAAACCGAAACGCTGGTAGCAACCGAAGAGTTGACATATTTTCCACAACAGAAAAAAGCAAATACGCATAAGAGGGTCGTCATCACGCAGGGCAGTAATCAATTAAGTTCTAAAGGTTTGATTGCCGATTTGATGACCAATACAGTACAATTACTTTCTGATGCTCGAGGTCATTATGTACAAAACGCTGGTTAATCTGTTGCTGATGTCTGTTACCTACCCACTGATGGCTTTACCCGAAGATAGTCAAGCGGTTATTCACGTTCAAGCAGGCTGGGCTGAGCTTAGCCAACAAACACACCTTGGAACCTATAAGGGAGGAATAGCGATTGATCAAGGCTCGACCCATATTCGAGCGACCTCAGCTAGCACTCAAGGCAATGCATCCAATCAATTGGTCAAAGCCATGATTAAAGGCGATCCGCATAACCAAGCTCATTATTGGGCATTACCTGCACAAGATAAACCAATAGTACATGCCTATGCGGATACGATTGTGTATTATCCTTTAACTCAGGATATTGAATTAATCGGACATGCCCGCGTTGAACAAGGCAAGCATTCTTTTACCGCTGCCGTCATTAACTATAATATCAAAACTCAGCATGTGGGAACCAAACCCATGGCTGGAGAGCAAACCACTTTTATTATTCAACCTGACAAAACCTCATGAAAACATTACACGCAAAAAATCTAAAAAAATCCTTTAAATCGCGCAAAGTCGTTCAAGATGTGAGCATTCACATCAATAGCGGCGAATGCGTTGGTTTATTAGGACCGAATGGCGCTGGCAAAACCACCTGTTTTTATATGATTGTAGGACTTCAATCCTGCGATGCAGGGCAGATTATTTTGGATAATCAAGATATTACGCATAAAGCGATGCATCAACGCGCACGATTAGGCATCGGCTACCTCCCTCAGGAAGCCTCAGTCTTTCGTAAAATGACGGTTAGCAACAATATTCTAGCCATTCTGCAACTTCGAAAGGACTTGACTAAAGCCCAACGCCTAGAGCGTCTTGAAGAATTATTACATGAGTTTAATATTACGCATTTGCGCCATCATTTAGGCATGACTTTATCTGGTGGCGAAAGACGCCGCGTGGAAATTGCACGCGCCCTCGCTACAGAACCCGCCTTTATCTTGCTTGATGAACCCTTTGCGGGTGTCGATCCAATCTCTGTTTTAGATATCAAAAAAATCATTTCACATCTATGCAGCAAACAAATTGGAGTATTGATCACCGACCATAATGTCCGTGAAACCTTAGATATTTGTGAACGCGCTTATATTGTCAATCAAGGTCATATTTTATGTGAAGGCTCCCCACAAATGATTCTTGCCAATCAGCAGGTTCGCGCGGTATACTTGGGTGAAAATTTTTCATTATGAGTATATTTTTCGTATTTTTTTTTGGGTGTAGTGTATAGATGTCAACAAAAAATAAAATGAAACCTATTCCATTTCCAGCTGCAGAGAATGACCATTTTTCAGCCTCGGAACCGCTCATAGACTCAAAGAGTTTAAGCGAAATTTACAACACATTTATAACACTTACGCTCGACGCTAAAGACAAAGAACGCCTGGAAAAAATCTGTGAGGTTTGTGAAAAAATAAAAGGGTTGCTCGTTAACGCGTCCGAAACTTCCTCCTCTACCAATTTCAAACAATTAGTTGACCATCTAAACACCTCATACAAACGACTCTCTGAATGTTTTGCCGCCCCTAAAGATCATGTGGGCCAGCTATTCGATACCACCGCGCGGATTCTTAACGCGCTACGTAAACCAGATTTATCCAATAAAAAAATTCCTTGGACCAAAGAAAAGTATAACGATAATTTGCACCTGCTAAATAAGCTTGCTACCGTTTTATCAACTTCTGACTGCGAAGACTTCAAGAACATTGCCCATGCAATCCGTAACATGAGCTTTACAATAATTCATTGCAAAACCCGTAAAAAACCCCACCCTACCAGGAGCGTTCAAGGTTTCTGTGGTTGGATGTGCACTCATTATCTGTTACCGAGTCTGGGCGTGCTAGCATACACCTTGATGATCGCAAGTATCGTGAGCTTGATTTGTTTTATCGCGATAGCCTTACTGCCTCAAGTAGCAATACTACTCTCGCCTTACCTGGTCGCAAGTGGTCTAAGCAAAGCATTAATATCCCTTGCTACCCTGATTGGATGCAGCGCACCAACAAGCACGAGCAGTCTTGGGTTAACAGGGAGTTTAGTTTCTATGGCTGGATTGGGTTTCGGGTATACGGTATTCAATGCCCAAACCAATCAGCTGGAAAAAACGCATGCCTCCATCCCAGACATGCAAAGCACGTCGAAAGGTGTTGCCGCCTAGCGGATATCATGGTTAAAAAAACTAGATTGAATTTAATTGACGTGTCAGCATAAAATTCTTAGACTGTTGGATTTATCCAAGAAAAGCGGTTAAAGACTGAGCGAAACTGTTTTTTGTTTATCACAAGGCCCCCATGTTACCGTCTACTGATACAAGATTTTGGGCAATGGATCGTATCGAATCGATTGGCTCAGGTCATTGGCTTATTGCCTTTTTTGCGGGTGCTTTAGCAACATTAGGATTTGCTCCTTTCCACCATCCTGGCGCTATCCTTTTAAGTATGTCAGTGCTATACACTCAATTGCATCTATCGACACGCAAACAATCCTGGTTTATTGGCTTGGCGTTTGGTTTGGGATTAATGAGCGTCGGTATATCCTGGGTGTCGGTGAGCATTCATCTTTATGGTCACCTACCCATTTTAGCAGCCCTAGGCATTACCGCTATTTTTGTTTTCTATCTAGGGCTATATCCTGCCCTATGCACCCTTTCGTATCACTATTTTGCCCGACCCAATGCGCCATTGGTGAATGCCTTACTCTTCAGTAGTTTATGGTGCATCAGTGAATACCTACGCGCACATGTGTTTACCGGTTTTCCCTGGTTGTTATTGGGTTTTGGACAGATCGATACACCACTTAAATATATGCTGCCTATCATCGGTATTTATGGCGTCAGTTTCTTGACTGTTTTTGCTGCCACCGCACTCAGCCATACGGTAAGAAAAATACCTTGCTCATTTTACTGGCTTATCACGTTTGTCAGTATTCTTATTGCTCCGGCATGTTTGCACTGCTTTGCCTGGTCACCGACTTCCAAGCACTCGCTGTCCATCAGCATGATTCAAGCGAATCTTTCTATGCGTGACAAATGGGACGAAACGTTATTTTGGAAGATATTTGAGCACTACAAACATGCTACCGAAGATTTTCTTGGAAAAACAGAACTGATTATCCTGCCAGAATCGGCAATTCCCCTACCGGCCACCTACGTCCAAGAATGGTTAACTGACCTCAACTTTCGTGCTAAACGCATGGGCAGCGCGGTCTTAATGGGGATCCCTGAAGAAAGTGATGCACAACAAATCGATTTCTATAACACAATCATCGGGTTAGGAACCGCTTCTGGTTCCTATCGTAAACAACAATTAGTCCCTTTTGGTGAATATATCCCAAAAGTATTTCAACCCGTTATGAATTGGTTAGCCTTACCTCAATCGACTATGATTTCAGGTCCGAACCACCCTCGATTGATGACAGTCAATCATCATCCGTTCGCATCCCTTATTTGTTATGAATTAGCTTACCCAGAGTTGCTGCGTCAGCAATTGCCCAAAGCACAATGGATAGTATCTTTGTCGGATGATGGTTGGTTTGGACATTCTTTTGCCCTGTACCAACATGTGCAAATGGCACAAGTCTTTTCGATTCTGAGTAATCGCTACCAAGTTGTCGCAAATAATTCAGGCCTATCTTGCCTTATTAACAATCAAGGCGATATTATTCATGCCTTACCCGCACATACCTCTGGGATCTTAAAAGGCACTATTTATGCTTTAGAAGGAAGAACACCTTGGATGATTCTTGGTGATAAGCCTGTTTTGGTCATGTGCGCGGTGTTAATAGGTCTTATTGCAGTGAGACGGTTTAAATAATCTTACGCTGCTCTATGCATCTTTCTCTTGCTGTCCAACACAAGAGGAGTTATCCTTACTAGCTAGAATATTTGAATAATGCGCTATGGACCAAAGCTATAAACCGAGTATTGTTGAAGAACAAGCACAGCATTACTGGCAAAAAAAACAATCCTTTAACGCCACTGAAGATCTCAATAAAGAAAAATTTTATTGCCTATCTATGTTTCCTTACCCAAGCGGCTCCCTCCATATGGGGCATGTACGCAATTATACGTTGGGGGATGTGATTTCGCGTTATCAGCGTGCATTGGGTAAAAATGTCTTACAGCCTTTTGGTTGGGACGCGTTTGGTTTACCTGCAGAAAATGCCGCGATTAAAAATGGGATTCCTCCTGCCGAATGGACAACACACAACATAGCGTCCATGAAAGCGCAATTCTTGAAATTGGGTAATGCTATTGATTGGCAGCGTGAAATTGCGACGTGCGATCCCAGTTATTATCGCTGGG
>CANNJG010000040.1 GCA_947504795.1 Legionellaceae bacterium | reverse complement strand
TACTTCTGTAAATGTTTCATTCGATTCTGAGCGAAGTTTATGTGGCTTAATTTCGTGGATTTTTTCAGCAAGTAAAAGCATATAATAATCAATTTTAGTCGCTAAACCCAACTCAGTTAGACACTCTTCGAATACTTGATAATTTTCAAATTTACGCTTATTTGATTGAAATATTTTTGCAAATGCAGCTTGATGGCATAAGGGTCTGGAACGCAATTCTTTAAAAAAACCCGCTATTTTATAGCTAGGAATAGTCCATGTATTACCCTGAAAATCTTGGTATCGAATCCCTTCACTGGCAATAAATTTACCCATGGCATGTCCAGGTCTCGGATAGTCCCCCCAAATAGCCTCAAACTCAAATGTTACTTGGCTTCGGAAAGGATTGTAACCATATTTGTCAAACATAGCCTACTAACCTTACAAATAACCTGGCCTAATACTAACACACGCACAATATTTTAGCAAAAAGCCGTTGCTTGAATAGCCTGATGATGTTACAAACCTTGTAAAATCGGCGTATAATACCCGGTTTAAATCCAGTTAATCCTGTCATGAGTGTTATGAAAAAAAAATCCCTAGAAAAAATATCGGTCTTTGGATTGGTTTTATTAATTACCGGTGCTATTGATAACGTGCGCAACTTCCCCGCTACTGCTTTATTTGGCTCTTCTTTAATTTTTTTCTTTGTATTATCTGCTGTGATGTTTTTAATTCCAGTCGCGTTAATTGCTGCTGAGTTATCCTCCACCCAATCCGAAGATGAAGGCGGCATTTACGCCTGGGTACGCGAAGCCTTTGGACCCTATTGGGCATTCTTCACGATCTGGCTGCAATGGATTAACACGATGGTCTGGTATCCGACCATCCTGTCTTTTATTGCTGCGACCTTGGCTTATTTGATTAATCCAGAATTAGCACAATCCAAATGGTATATTCTAAGTGTTGTTTTAGTTGTATTTTGGGCGCTGACATGTTTAGGACTATCAGGATTACGTGCCTCGGCGAAATTCGCGGGATTCTCTGCGATCATCGGGATGATAGTTCCGATTGTGCTTCTTATCGGTTTTGCTTTGTATTGGATTTATTTAGGTCATCCTATCGCGATTCACTTTGACAAACATAGCCTTCTTCCGCAGTGGGATCACTCACAATCTTGGGTATCTCTAACCGCTATCGTCACGTCATTTTTAGGGATGGAACTCGCCGCGGTTCATGTTCGTAATATCAACGAGCCACAACATAATTTTCCTCGAGCGCTGTTTTTTTCGGTGATTTTAATTATCATAACGATGATATTGGGCTCGTTGGCCATTGCCTTCGTACTACCCAATCAACAGATTAGTTTGGTTCAGGGCGTTCTGCAGGCTTTTGCCTTTTTCTTCAAAGCTTATAATCTAGAATACTTAATGCCTCTGCTGGTGGTTGCTTTACTCATCGGTAGCCTTGGTAATATGGTTAACTGGATTATTTCACCCGCGAAAGGGTTACTCATGGCCGCGGATCATGGCATGTTACCCCCCTGGCTTACTCGCTTAAACGAACACGGTGTTGCATCTCGCATTTTATTACTACAAGCAGGACTCGTGACGATTATCTGTAGCGTGTATTTGTTTCTTAAATCCATCAATCAAATCTATTGGTTATTCACGGCACTCAGTACCGAATTATACGTCATCATGTATGTCATGATGTTTGCAACCGCTATCCGTTTAAAGCGCCATCATGAACAACCTCGTTGTCATTTTTCAATTCCTGGCGGTCGAATAGGCTATTATGCCACTTGCTTTTTAGGACTGATAGGATGCAGCATCACTTTGATTGTAGGCTTTTTCCCACCTCAAGAAGCCCTTGACATGGGCAGTGCCGTGCATTTTCGTGTGATATTTTCGGCTGGTATTTTGCTGATGATTGCACCTGTATTCTTGTTTTTTAGGTATAAAAGAAACCACGCGCGCTAACAATGCGCCCCATCTGCCTTGAATGTTGCGGTGATTAAACCGCGATATTCAAGGCAAATTAGTTCCGGCGCGAACGGGTTAGTGAGGCTTGCGTTTCGTAAAGGCCTTATTCAAATATTGTTTCAACTCATGTTCACTGAGAAACATAAGATTTTTTTGAATAACGGCTTTGACACAGTTTTTTGTTTCTTTATTTAGATGTTTATCGACTAAGCCTTCCATGCGTGCCGGGACCAACATAGTGATATCATCAAAAGAATGCTGGGTACGTCCCTGATTTAAACGCACCGCTATTTCACGTGCAAAGTCATCGATAGCAATCTCTACTGGGCTATGCTCTGGCTCGAAAGAACCCCGACGACTATCACAACTGTGATAGTGTCCAGGATGATCGGTTACCCAATCATGTGTTTTCATTTTATTTTCTGGGTGACTGATTTCATCAATTAAAGCCAGGTGTTTTTTATGATGGTCATATTCATAAATCCGACAATCATTTGAATTTGCAAGCATAATCCATTTCATAACCATTACTCCCTTAACAAGTAGACATCTCAGTGCAGAATATAAAACATTTGGTCCGCATATGTATTAATTATAGGCACAAATCAAGGAAATTGCACTTAATTGAACTTTACAACAGAATGACCTATATATTTACTATAGAATAACCAAAAAGCCATTGTGAATAAAATATGTCAAAAATTTATACCAATTTATTTTACTCTCAAAATGGACGTTATTTTAAAACGCTAGAAAAAATTGCGCTGCCCCTGCGACAAAGCGCTCGACAGATGGTGACGTTCATAGATCAGTTAGACGACCCAACACCAATACTCACCGCTTTAAAGGATTCCTTTGCACAACTAGAATCGATGCCCATTAAAGATATTTATAAAAGCGTAGAAGCAATTTCCTCTCATTGGACTAAAGTGGATTTTTTAAATTCACAGCTTGCAATGAACGCGGCGGACTTTATTGGTTTTATGACGATTCAAAACCAACTGTGTGCAGAACTAAACGAACTCATGACACAAGCAATACGTATCAAAAATTGGAAGCCACTCCTGTGGGATAATAGACCGGTTGAAACTCGGTCTATATTTGTAAGTCTAGCTACCGCCACCACCGAAGTGCTGAACGAGCAAGTCTCAGAGATGTGTTCGCAAAAGTTAAATCAATTACGTCGAGGACAAAGCAATGCTGACTCAGCTTTAAAACAGGGTGATTGGGAAGCTGTAGACAAAGTGAGTCAGATTCTCCATGCTGCTCAAAACAATGCCCATACTGCCCAAGACAATTATCCTATAAAAAGTAGTTGAATCTTTCTAATCACGTTTTGCGGTATTATGAAAGAACCACGTCGTCACAGTAGACGATAACCCAAGACCCGCTAATACCCAAAACACCGCTTCAAAATGGCCCGACCAAGACACGATGCACCCAGTAAGTGTAGGGGCGAAAAATCCAGACAGAGCAAACATCAGCTCCATAATCCCCAAAGCCGTGCCAGCACGTTCTTTAATGACATCTATATTCACCGCATAAAAGGCTGCATTAGGACTCATTGTAAACCCTACCGCCAACGAAATAAAAATTATGGCTGTATCGATCTGACGAATAAAGATAATGGGCAACACACTCAATGCCGCTAATAATTGTGAAATTATAATGGGATAGGAACGTGACCAACGAAGATTTTTTGTATGCATGAAGATACGATCTGTTAGATGCCCACACCCCCACATCAGCAGCGCGCCTAACAGCCAAGGAAAAAATGTGTACAATCCTGTTTTCATCAACGTCAAATCGTACGTCTTGTGTAAGTACTCCGGCAACCAGGTCATAAAAAAGAACAAGTAAAATCCAAATACAAAAAATGCCCAATAATTTGCTAGTAAGGTTTTATTTCGGAGGAGAATAGACCAAGGATTAGTTGGATACTTTAATTTGGTTTGGGTTCGGACTTGCGCTTTATCGCGAATATGCTCTAATTCCTTAGGATTCACATGTGATGAATCGGCTGGATTATCTCGAAAATAAATAATCCAAACCGGAACCCATAACAATACAATACCCGCCAATATAAAATAAGTGACCCGCCAAGAAGTATAGGTAATCAAACTGGATACCAAAGGCCCGCCCAATGCCAAGGCTAAGGGCACTGCGATTAACGCGAACGACAAGGCCCTTCCCCGCTCATTTTCAGGTAACCAATCGCTCAAAGCACGCGTCATCCCTGGAAAATTCGCCCCTTCGGAAAGTCCCAAGGATAACCGCGCAATCATGATCACTAAAAATCCATTCGCACATCCTAGCAATACGGTAGCTGCCATCCAGCCTAACGTTGCCCATACTAGGGTACGTTTTGCGCCCAGATGATCGGCTGCTAAACCACCTAAAAAAGTCGATAGACCATACCCAAGACCAAACACACCTAAGATTGAGCCAACTTCTGAGGGAGATAGGCGAAATTCAGATTCAATCGCATTAATTGCATAAGCAATAGAAGCGCGATCGATATAATTGACCATCGTGACAAAAAATAACAATACAACGATGAACCATCGGACATGCGATTCCTTTCGTACCATTACGCTCTCCTAAGTTAGGAATTAAAGCGTTGATCAATCTGTTGAATCAGTTGTTGATGGATACCATCAAAGCCGCGATTAGACATTACTAACACCCCATCTCCAGGCTGTACATTCCGAACCACTGCATCAACAATATCACCGGTCGATTCTAAAATGGTATGCGGGAATGACCATTGAGATCTGAGTGAGTCTAAGGAAAACTGTCTAGGCTCTAGGAAAAAAGCAGCATCCACACCATCAAATGCATGGACTAAAGCAGGGAGATGAACACCAAGACGCATGGTGTGTGAAGAAAATTCTAATACCACCAAAATGCGTTTATGGCGTTGACTCGCTTTGAGGGCTTGGATGGTTTTAGTAATCGCTGTAGGATGATGCGCAAAATCATCATAGATATTGATATCATGCTGATTATATTTCAACTCCAGGCGACGCTTAACCGGAGAAAAATGCATTAAGGCTTCCGCCGCAACAATGGGATCCACCCCCGCGCGTGCACTCGCTGCAATTGCAGCCAATCCATTTTCACAATTAAACCGCCCGATCAACGGCCAATGCACTTCTGCAACAACGCGATCTTGATGGAACACACGAAAAGCATTTCCACTCTCATCGAGTAATTCGGCACGCCAAGTAGCGTCGCTGTCTAAACTGAATTGTTCCCAATCACTGTAGAGTCCTTTGTCAATCACTTCCAGCAAGGCTGCGTCCACTTTTGGGGTAATGACTAGTCCTTTGGGAGGAACCGTACGCAATAAATAATGAAATTGTTGCTGAATTGCCTCAAGATTGGGATAGATATCCGCATGATCAAATTCAAGATTATTTAAAATAGCTACTTCAGGCCTGTAGTGCATAAACTTGGGTCGTTTATCAAAAAAAGCAGTGTCGTATTCGTCTGCTTCAATCACAAACCAGTCACCCGCTCCTAACCGCGCACTGGTATTAAAATTAGCTGCAACGCCACCAATTAAAAAACCGGGGGCAAGTTTCGCATAATCTAGAATGTAAGCCAACATAGAAGTGGTCGTGGTTTTACCATGTGTTCCTGCTATCGCGATGACTTTATAACGAGGTAAGATATGTTGGGCTAGCCATTCTGGACCAGAAAAATACGGCAATTTTGCATCTAACAGGGTTTCAACGGCTGGGATCCCACGCTTCATGGCATTACCCACAATCACCGCATCGGCTTTCAGCATATCGGTGCAATCGTCATACCCTTCTGTCCACACAATCCCTTTCGCCGTCAACATATCAGAAATGGGCGGGTAACAATTAGCATCACTACCGGTTACCTCAAATCCAGCTTCACGCGCCAAAAACGCCAAGGAAGCCATAAATGTGCCACTGATACCTAGAATATGTAACTTCATTGATTTTTACTCCGTACAATACTCACTTGTTGCACCACAGGATTCGACCAAGGTCCAGAGACTTTATACGTATAAGCACTGATTTTTTGTATGATGCCTTGATTAATCACTTTCAAAGCAGCCCACGTCGCAATGCCCGCTATGGGCCCTGACACAGGCCATCCCGCAATGGTAGCAACCACAGGTAAACTCGCTCCAATATAGGGCGTTAGGCGTAAATTCAAATCATATAATTGTTTTACTAAATCAATATCCCCATCCATCTTCGCATAGGCAACGGGGCCATCAATGGAACTATCGTGAGTCGTCATAACGCCTTGATTGATTTCAAAATTCCCTTTAAACACATCAAAACTATACCCTTTTTCCGACAAATCGCTAAAATCTAACTTCAACCGGCGGGGAAGCGTTTGCAAACTTAAAATACTTAAAACCTTCCCTAATCCCAGTTTCTTTTCAGTCTCGGGATCTAAATGACTGATCCGCCCATCTTTTAAGACTAAATGCATCTGCCCCGTCAGATTTTGCAGGGCAAAATCGTACACAGGCGCAGACCAATTGGCCTCGATATCAGCTTGACCTGAGTGAGCATCGACTGCGGGTGTCAATTTCCAGCGTTCCAAGCCTTTCGACAGATTCTTTATGCGTACTTGCGTCTGGAAGTTTGTTTGGTGTTTATTCTTTGTTTCAACCCAATCGCCAGTAGCATAGAGTTGGTATTCATCCGTGATGATCGACCCCTCTTTTAAAACCCAATGATTACGATGTGACTCGGTTTTAAAGTCTATCTTTCCGATATCGACCCCGTGATACTGACACGTATCCACTATCATGTTGATATTTGGTATCGACGCTGGATGCAAATCCCAATGCTTATCGTCTGCGGTTTTTTTTGCTTTAGGCGTTGGCAGAATAGATAAATGTTTTAGATGCATGGACAGCTTATTATCTGCAAGGGCATAAGTATAACTGCCCTCAATAAGGTCTTGCTTCACGTGACCAGACCACACGTTTTTTTCATTTTGGTGGGCTATAAGGTGCAGATTTTGTAAAGATTGGCCTAGGAATTTAGTTTCACCAACCTTCAAGTCCATGTCATGCAAACTCTCCCAAGTCGAAATAGATGATGACTCTTTCGGCCAACGCCTAATAATTTTGCTCCACGCATCGGTATCTAGATGGGCTATCGAGCCGGACAAACGGAGTCCAGTTAAATTAGGATGCTCCAACTTACCGGCACCTAAATGAATATCACCTGTTTCTACCCATCCCTGTTTGGGCAACTTTTTAATGGCTAAACTACCCTGTATCAATTTGTCATAGTCAACATTCAAATCCATACTATCCTGAGGATGAAATACTAAGCCAACTGTCAATGGCTTAATGTCTAATAGTGATTTATTCAGCGGTGGGGGCAAATAAAAGGCCACGCCCGCAAGGGAGCTATTTAGCCATAACTTATCAGAATCAGCCTCATGGGGATACACGGTCCATAACCCTGACACAATCATCTGTCCCTTCATAAAAGATAAAATAGGCACATGCACTAAATGATTGATATACGCAATCGGCACTTCTCCCTCAAACTGCAACTCAGTCCCTTCTCTTTTGCCCGTCATCGGTTGCACGAGAATAGCAAACGGATAACCCGCTAACATTCCATCTAAGCGCCCAGAAGTTAACCCATATTCATTAAAGCTTAATTTCCCCGCCACCTCTGAAAACTCTGCTCGATTATCCACTGCCATGATAAATACTGGATTATCATGAAAGGTCAGGGATCCTTTGGCAAATACGTGGTCCGATTGCGGATATAAGGGAACTTCAAGCTGTAAGGCCAAATCGAGTGACTCTTCTATCGTCAACCCCTGCCAACGTGACAGGATAGATTTTAACGGTGAGCCAAATACATACTTCTTAAGCTGGGAACCAGTCGCTGTCACTTGGCCATTCAACAAAAAGACTTCTTTATTCAAACCAATATCGGGGACTACAATATTCAGCCCTTGAACCGATACATCTAAAATCGTTCCATGATCGACATCCGCCTCCAGACGGCGATGATTCACGTGCAGGTCCGCATCAATATTTTGGTTTGCCGGCCACTGGGGATCAATCAAAATATTCGCACCGCTTAAATGAGAATCAACTGTAAAAATCCCTTCATTATGATCAAATGGAAAATCTGCGATTGGTCCAGAAACAGTCAGCCGCCCGGTCGCATGTTCGACATGCGGAATCCCAGTCTTTTTTAACCAGTCACTAAACTCTGGTTTATTGGGGATATCCGGAATATATTTTAGCCAATATTCAGCTGATTTTGCTGCAAAATCCATCCTTAACCGCAAATTCGCCTCGGTTTTCAGAGGATTGTCAATCGCCCCTGTCGCCGATAACACTAAATTCGGATGACTGACCACAAAGCGCTCCATGGTCACGCGCAAACCATTGCTTAATGATTTCCAGTCAAACGCTGCATTGAACGTATCAAGGGTAACAGACGGTAAATGATGTAATGGCGTCAGCGTTGCATGATCACTATCCATTTCTAATCGACCCTCTGTCGGTTGCCAATAGACAGCGCCTGATAAATTAGTTAGCCCGGGGATCCTCGATGTCTTTTGCCATCCTAATTGCGAAAACTGAGTGAGCAAATAATTGAGCTGTCCATACTGCCAACCCAATTGCAAACTCTGTAAGATCCCAGTGGGATGCAGGGCAAGTAGCTTTTTCATGGACGCGGGCCAGGGCAAGTCCATCCGCATCACTTGATCCAACGCTAACGTTTTAACATAAGCCGTATAGCTCAAGTTCGTATTATCGTAAGTGATCATAAGTTCGTTATTGGACCAATCCTCGCCGTTCATCCGCAAAACAAGTTTATCTGCGGTCGCACGCCATCCATTCTCTTGGCGTTGCCAGGCCACATTAGCGTGCAATGAGGTTATCTTTCTTTGTTTTGTCCGTGTCAGCTCTGTCCAGGCAATATCTGAAAATTCTAAAGTTGATTGCCAATTAACAAGCCGGCCATGATTCAAATCAAACCACATTTCTATATCGCCTGCACCTTTGTTCAGTTGATACGCACTTTCGGGGATCCACTGCTTCCACTGTCTTACATCAATCTGTTGCAATGAGATATATACTTGTCCATTACTCTGATAAACATGGCTAGGATTGATACCTAACTCAGCCACTACCGATACATTCGTCGCGGTGGGTTTGAGTGCTAGCCTTGCGTTCCCACGAATACGATACTTTCCTGAGTGATTAATAATTTTTAAATTAAGTTCTTGAATCGGAAGATATCTACCATTGCGGAGTTCAACCGAAACGGTCATATGCTTAATAATGATTTTTTCTTGGGCCAACACAATCCCGAGGATCCCTAATACCGTTTCATCGGTCGCAGTTTGCCCGATTCCTCCGGTCGCTTGAAGATGAAACCCGTTGATAAGCCAAGTCGTATCGGTTTGTTTAACCTGTAAATTAGCGTCATTCAAATACAACATACCCGGTTGAATTTGCCATGACCATAATGAATGCCATAAATCGACCCCCACCATCACATGATTAAGCGCTAATGCATGCCCTTGCTTATCGGCGAATTTGACATGCTCCATCCGCAAGACTGGCACAAACCAATACCAACTGGTTTGTACATTCTGAACACTGACTGTTTGACCCGTCCAGATGGATAGTTGCGCTTCAATTTGGTTTTTATATTGTTTCACCCAAGGCGTCAAAGCACGAAATAAAGTGAATATAATCGCTACTATCACTAATGATATCGCTAAAGTCGCCCAACAACGGTAAATAACCCGTTTCCATAAGGGCGAGAGGGGTGCGGCTAATAGACGCTTCGACTTCTGCATACGCATACTCACTGACGAATCACATCAACCCCGGCAGGTACTTTTAATGTAAATAAGGACCCAGGTTCCGAGTGATTGACTCTAACTTGCTTCAATTTTACAGTCGTATGTTGACCCAGCTGATCATCCAAAGCAATCGTTTGTAACAATTGATTGTGAAACACCAAGATGACGCGCTCAAAATTAGCGTTTGAGGATTTGGCTTGAAGGACAAAGGTTTCCGTATCATTTTTTTGAACGTAAGTTACTGTAAAATCACGCGCTATCGCTTGTGTCGACTGACTTAAAAACAAAGCACCTGCCGCACCCAATGTTTGGGTTTGCTTTCTTACCGCTACCTGCTCCAAGTCTTTGTCGTAAATCCATAGGCGTTGGCCATCAGCCACCACAGTTTGTTCGGTAGGCTGTTGGGTTTGCCACCGAAATCGCCCAGGACGCGATAACGCTAACGTACCTGTCGTCCGTGAGACCACACCATGTTTAGTCGCCACCGTTTGAGTAAACGCCGCATCTAAGGTATGAATTGCAGATATTTTTTTTTGCACTAACGTGAGCGAATCGCCGGCATAAACCGACACAGCACCCCACCCCATGCAGACGGCAACCCAAGCCATTCTCATCCTTGACATAACCGCATGTTTATTCATCGCTAACGCTCGCATTCACTAACACATCACGAAAACCACCTTCTAGCGGTCCGACCAAACCACAACGCTCCATTTCTTCCACCAGTCGAGCGGCACGATTATACCCAATCTTAAAACGACGCTGTATCGATGAAATGCTTGCTTTTCGGGTTTGCATGACAAACCCCACAGCTTCATCATACAAAGGATCCGAGTCTTCCGTGGTTGAGCGCTCCTCACCGAAATCTCCATCAGCTCCCTCGCCTACTGCTTGGGTAATATCGTCTATATACTCAGGCATTCCTTTCGCTCGCCAGGCGTCGGCAACACGATGAACTTCTTGATCATCAACAAATGCACCATGAACACGTAAGGGCGCACCAGTTCCCGGGGCTAAAAATAGCATATCACCATGACCGAGTAGCTGTTCGGCGCCTTGTTGATCCAGAATGGTCCGCGAATCAATTTTGGAAGAAACTTGAAAAGAAATACGCGTAGGAATATTCGATTTAATCAATCCTGTCAAAACATCCACAGAGGGTCGTTGCGTAGCAAGAATCAAGTGAATACCCGACGCACGTGCTTTCTGAGCAATTCGCGCAATCAATTGTTCTACCTTTTTACCGACTACCATCATCATATCTGCTAATTCGTCAATAATAACCACAATGTAGGGAAGTTTCTGTAATTTAGGGGCTTCGGCATCAACGGTGTCGGTTATTTTCCAGAGTGGATCCAGCAATCCATCGCCCCGCACATCAGCCTCAGACACTAAGGTGTTATAACCAGCGACATTGCGAACCCCTAATGCGGCCATGAGTTTGTAGCGTCTTTCCATCTCTGCAACACACCAACGTAAAGCGCTTGCTGCTTCTTTCATATCGGTAACCACCGGCGCTAACAAATGCGGAATACCATCATAAATCGATAGCTCTAGCATTTTGGGGTCTACCATAATTAAGCGCACTTCCTTGGGTGTTGCCTTAAACAAAATGCTTAAAATCATGGCATTTATCCCGACAGACTTTCCCGAACCAGTCGTACCGGCTACTAATAAATGAGGCATTTTAGCTAAATCAACGACCATCGGGTGACCCGCAATATCAACCCCTAAAGCTAACGTTACCGGTGAATGGGCTTGTTGGTAAACCTCCGCGGATAAAACATCCGACAAACTTACCATTTTCCGAGATGGATTCGGTAAGTCGATACCCACCACTGTTTTTCCAGGAATAATTTCTACAATACGCACAGACGTTACCGATAAGGAGCGCGCTAGATCTTTAACCAATGCACTGAGACGACTCACTTTTATGCCCGCAGCTAATTGCAATTCGAAACGTGTAATCACAGGGCCCGGATGCACGGCTACGACATCTACTTGAATCCCGAAGTCTAACAAATGCTGTTCTACATCGCGCGATAACGCTTCTAACTCTTCACTGGAATAACCAAAAGTTAAAGGACTTGATGCTCCCGGTGTCAATAAATTTAAACTGGGAATAGCCTTATCACTAGACTCCGCTATCGCGGTCTGTTTGGGTTTCGTCCTCCCCTCCTCAGAGAAAAAAGACGTCTCTAAGGGTAGCACCGATTGCTCGATGGGTTGAATTCTTGGCATCACTTCCGGCAAGAAATTTTTTGTTTTCATTGGGATAAAAGAAGGAGTCGTGAGTTTGGGCGTAGGGATATCTTCAGCCAACCTTTCTTCCGGAGGAAGCGTCATACGGATTTCAACTATTTTTTGCAAATTAAGTCGCAATTGTCGCGTGATGTGCTGACTCCAACGCACAGCTTGCACCGATAAACGTAACGCGATACGACCAAGCGCTTCAATCACAACCGTCCAAGACAACCCCGTCACCCAGGAAACACCAATCATACATAAGGTACTTAACAGGAGTAACGCACCCTGAACATTCAGCGCGTGCGTAGAATGCTGCATCAATAGCTGACCAATAATCC
>CANNJG010000039.1 GCA_947504795.1 Legionellaceae bacterium | reverse complement strand
TCAGATGAACTTACCGCTTATGTACGTGCTTTAAAAGCAAAGTCTTGGTTATTTTTAGCCCTGTCTTTACTGTTAGCTTCATCGGTTTCGGTCCTATGCGAGCATTGTTTTTTATGGGGGGTTGCAACGGCTTGGGTTGAGGTACTGATGATGATCGAATGGATAATCAATCAACTGAGAATGCACAACGGAATCATCGTGCTAAGACTGGCTCAGTGGCTGTTTTTGGTGGGGGTTTCTTTGTCGCCTATCTTAGGAGTTTGGGTTTTGATTCAAACGAAAAAACCCTTTGGAAAAAAAGCATTGCTTTGGCGACGACAAAGCTATGAAGTGAGTGCAATCTTAGGGATAATTACTCTAATATTTCTGGGTTTACAGTTACCAGGAGTGAATAGCTATTGACCTCATAAAAAACTCAAGGTATTATTTGCCCTCTGTCATTGAGACGGGTTTAGACGGGGTGTAGCGCAGCCTGGTAGCGCGCCTGCTTTGGGAGCAGGATGTCGGGAGTTCGAATCTCTCCACCCCGACCAAATTTGCGCCCGTAGCTCATTTGGATAGAGCATCGGCCTTCTAAGCCGAGGGTAGCAGGTTCGAATCCTGCCGGGCGTACCACAGTCGCCAGCAGAATTTGACTCGGTCATTATATGGTGGGCGTAGCTCAGTTGGTAGAGCCCCGGGTTGTGATCCCGGTTGTCGTGGGTTCGAGTCCCATCGTTCACCCCAACCCCACTCTTTCAAGATAGCGTGGACTTGATTGCAAGTTTACGGTTTTATACGTAGTGTGTATGAGTTGTTGAGCGCGAAAGTGGCGGAATTGGTAGACGCACTGGATTTAGGTTCCAGCGGGGTAACCTGTGAGAGTTCGAGTCTCTCCTTTCGCACCATTAAGGATGGTAGGGTTAATAATCATGATTAAGAGGTGAGTAGATGTCTGTTTCAGTAGAAACTTTGAGTGGTTTGAAGCGTAAAATGACAGTTTCGGTACCTGCCGATGAATTCAAAAAAGCCTTTGAATCTAAAATCAAACAATTGTCACATAAGGTTAAAATTGACGGATTTCGTCCCGGAAAAGTGCCTTTGAATGTGGTTAAGCAGCGCTATTCATTGTCTGTGACCCATGAGGTTGCACAAGAATTAATTCAATCCAGTTTGTACGAGGCTTTAAAGTCAGAAAAGTTGATGCCTGTTGCCACGCCTGAAATCGAACCGGAACAAATCGTTTTTGATACGCCATTTTCATATCATGCTGTATTTGAAGTGTTCCCAGAGTTCGAGATAGTGGAATTAGCCGGTGATGAGGTTGAATTGGTGTCTTCAGAAGTACAAAACATCGATGTAGACAACATGATTGAGCAATTGCGTGAGAAAAATAAAACATGGCAGGAAGTTTCACGCGCAGTGAAAACAGGTGATAAGGTCCTTGTTGATTTTGAAGGATTTGTAGAAAACATCCCTTTCGAAGGTGGTAAAGCAGATAATTTTGAACTCATAATAGGTTCTGGATCAATGATTCCAGGGTTTGAAGATGGGTTAATTGGGTTTGTGATTGGCAAAGCCAAAGATATCACGGTCACTTTTCCAGCAGACTACGGTCATGCTGAATTAGCGGGCAAAGAAGCACGCTTCACCGTAACGGCAACTAAAGTATTTGAAGGTCAATTACCTGACGCAGATGATGCATTCGCAGAAACATTTAACGTCAAATCAGGTGGTATGGATGGACTACGCAGCGATATCAAAGAAAATATGACTCGTGAATTAACCCGCAGGGTCAGCTCCGTGAATCGAGAATCTATTTTTGACGAATTAATTAAAAAAAATCCAATAGAAATTCCTGAATCGCTAATTGATCAAGAAATCAAGCATTTGCAACATGAAATGTATCATCAAGTGTTTGGACATGAGCATCATGACGACGAAAAAATCCCCGATTTTCCACGTGCTATGTTTGCAGAAAAAGCGATTAGACGGGTACAGTTAGGCTTGTTATTTTCCGAATATGTAAAAAAACATAATATTCAGGTTGATAGCTTGCGTGTAGATGCTATGATCGAAGTATTCGCCAGTGCGTACGAACGACCTGATGAAGTGCGAGCATGGTACCGAGGAAACAAAGACCGCTTAGCAGAAATTGAAGCATTGGTTATGGAGGAGTTGGTAGCCGATCAAATCGTTTCTACTGCAACAATTTCACAAAAATCAGTGACTTACTCAGAAGTTATGAATCCTCAAAAGGATGACAACAAAGGAGCTTAGTAATGACGTGGATGACAGAAGGCGGTATAAGAGCTGCCAGCGGATTGGTCCCGATGGTCATAGAACAAACATCACGAGGTGAGCGTTCTTATGATATTTATTCACGATTATTAAAAGAACGGATTATTTTTTTATTGGGTGAGGTTGAAGACCACATGGCTAATTTAGTGGTTGCCCAGTTATTGTTCCTAGAGTCAGAAAATCCTGAAAAAGATATTTTTATTTACATCAACTCTCCCGGAGGTGTGGTGACTGCAGGGTTGGCCATTTATGACACCATGCAATTTATCAAACCCGATGTCAGTACACTTTGTATTGGACAAGCAGCTAGTGCTGCAGCGTTGCTTTTGTGTGCAGGCGCTGAGGGTAAGCGCTTTTGTTTGCCAAATTCGCGGGTGATGATACATCAGCCCTTGGGTGGATATCGAGGTCAAGCAACCGATATCGAAATTCATGCACGCGAAACGTTAGCTATTCGCGATCGCTTAAATACTATTATGGCGCATCATACTAAAAAAACACCCGAAAAAATTATGATGGATACTGAACGTGATAATTTCATGAGTGCTGAACAAGCCGTGGCTTACGGTTTGGCGGACAAAGTGTTTCGTGGTCGAGACTCCGAGCTAGGGTCTAAAACTGTGGAACAAAATTCGTAACTATCATTTTAAGAGACCTAATTGGCAGGCCCGCGAAGGCGTAGATCCTATTCATTTTATGGCAGAGTCATCAATATATGATCAGAATCTGACCTTGGCGAGTTTGACATCGTTCAAAGTCTCATGCGTTAAGAAGGGGATAATTAATGGCTAAAAGTAGCGGAACAGGAACGAAAACATTATATTGCTCTTTCTGTGGTAAGAGTCAAAACGAAGTTAAAAAACTAATTGCAGGCCCCTCTGTTTTTGTATGCGATGAGTGTATTGAACTATGCAACGATATTATCCGCGAAGAAGCACAGGATAAACCTGCTGCAACTGAAGTCAAGAAATTACCCAAACCCAGAGAAATTTCTGCTTTTTTAGACGAGTATGTTGTAGGACAAACGCATGCCAAAAAGGTGCTGTCTGTGGCGGTTTATAACCACTACAAGCGTTTGTATCATAAAACTGAAGAAGGGATTGAATTAGGTAAATCGAATATTTTGTTGATTGGACCGACCGGTTCTGGCAAAACATTATTGGCGCAGACCTTGGCTAAAATGCTCAATGTGCCGTTTGCAATGGCAGATGCAACAACTTTGACAGAAGCAGGGTATGTTGGGGAAGATGTTGAAAATATCATTCAAAAATTATTGCAAAAGTGTGATTATGATATAGAAAAAGCGCAACAAGGTATCGTTTATATCGATGAAATCGATAAGATATCGCGCAAATCCGATAATCCTTCGATTACGCGTGATGTATCTGGCGAAGGGGTACAACAAGCACTATTGAAATTAATCGAAGGGACCGTGGCTTCTGTGCCCCCCCAAGGCGGACGTAAACATCCGCAACAAGAATTTTTGCAGGTGGACACCTCGAATATTTTATTTGTTTGCGGAGGGGCATTTGCAGGGTTAGACAAAGTGATTCGTAATCGTTCTGAAAAGACAGGGATTGGATTCTCTGCAAAGTTAAATACGAAAGGCGCCAATGAGTTTGAAGACGTGCTACAATCATTGGAATCAGATGATTTGGTTAAGTATGGATTGATTCCGGAGTTTGTAGGTCGTCTACCGGTGGTGACCACTTTGCATGAATTAGACGAAGCAGCTTTGATTGATATTCTGACACGACCTAAAAATGCGTTGGTCAAACAATTTCATGCATTGTTTAAAATGGAAAAAGTAGAATTGGAGTTTCGTGAGGAAGCGTTACATTTGATTGCTAAGAAAGCGTTAGCACGAAAAATCGGCGCTCGAGGATTACGTGCTACACTTGAAAATATTTTATTAGACACCATGTATGATTTACCCTCTCTAGAAGGGGTGGAAAAAGTGATTATTGATGAAAATGTCGTAAATACTATCAGCGTGCCCATATTGGTTTATGCGGATAGTGAAGAAAAAAAGGCGGTGTAACGCATAGAAAGGGGATAATCATGGCAGGTGAAATCGAATTGGTACCAAATCAAGTCGAAGTAGTTGACGTTGCGGCGTTACCTGTGTTGCCATTGCGTGATGTTGTAGTGTATCCGCACATGGTGATCCCTCTATTTGTCGGCAGACAAAAGTCAATCAAAGCGTTAGAAGCGGCAATGTTAGAGAATAAACGTATTGTTCTTGTTGCGCAGCGCAAATCGATTGATGATGATCCAACCCCCGATGGTTTATTTGAGTTTGGTACCATATCAAGCCTGTTGCAACTGTTGAAACTGCCGGATGGCACGGTAAAAGTCTTGGTCGAAGGCGAGCAACGCACTAAAATTTCCGCATTCACAGAGCACGGTGAAGGGGGATATATGGAAGCAACCCTAGAACCTGTTGTCGAAGATAATACCACTTTCAAACCGCAAGAAGTAAAAATCATGATGCGCTCGCTCATGTCGCAGTTTGAGCAATACATTAAGCTGAACAAAAAAATACCGCCCGAAATATTGGGATCCTTATCGAGTATAGAAGAGCCTGGGCGGTTAACGGACAACATTGCAGCCCATCTCACTCTTAAAGTGGAAGATAAACAAGGGCTGTTAGAGGCATTAGACGTGGGCGTACGCATAGAGCGTTTAATGGCGCTGATTGAAAGCGAAATCGATTTGTTGCAAGTTGAAAAACGCGTGCGTGGGCGCGTAAAGCGTCAAATGGAAAAAAGTCAGCGTGAATATTATTTGAATGAACAAATTAAAGCGATTCAAAAAGAACTCGGCGAAATGGGTGAAGAAGGAAGTGAACTAGAACAACTAGAAAACGCTATCCAAAAAGCAGGCATGCCTAAAGAAGCACATGACAAAGCCTTGTCCGAATTAAAAAAACTCAAACTGATGCCGCCGATGTCGGCCGAAGCTACTGTGATTCGCAGTTACCTAGATTGGATGTTATCGGTACCTTGGAAAAATCGTAACCGCATCCAATTCGATTTGAGTAAAGCTGAGAAATCATTAGACAAAGACCACTACGGTTTGGAAAAAGTGAAAGAGCGCATTATTGAATATCTCGCTGTTCAACAACGCGTAAAACGTTTAAAAGGTCCAATAATTTGTCTGGTAGGTCCGCCTGGCGTGGGTAAAACATCCCTGGGACAATCGATTGCGAATGCTACAGGTCGCACATTTATTCGTATTGCCTTAGGTGGGGTGCGCGATGAAGCCGAAATTCGTGGGCATAGACGGACCTATATTGGCTCTATGCCTGGAAAAATTATTCAAAAACTCTGTAAAGCCGGCGTCAAAAATCCACTGATTATGTTAGATGAAGTGGATAAAATGGCAATGGATTTTCGTGGAGACCCGGCATCCGCATTGCTTGAGGTCTTAGATCCGGAGCAAAATCACACGTTTAACGATCATTATTTAGAGGTTAATTATGATTTAAGCGATGTAATGTTTATTGCTACCGCTAACTCCTTAGAAATACCGGCACCTTTGTTAGATCGAATGGAAGTGATTCGTCTTGCTGGCTACACCGAAGATGAAAAACTGCATATCGCTAAAGATTATCTAGTCCCGAAGCAGGTGAAATTAAATGGGTTAAAAGAAAATGAAATTGAATTTAAGGATGAGTCCATTTATCAAATTACCCGCTACTTCACTCGTGAAGCCGGCGTGCGATCCCTTGAGCGAGAAATTGCGCATATTTGTCGTAAGGTCGTAAAAGACATACTGACCCATCCCAACGAAGTGCAAAAAGAATTAATTTCGGCTGAGAATATTGAAAAGTATTTAGGTGTTAAGAAATTTCGCTATGGTCTGGCAGAGTCGGCAGATGAAGTGGGCCAAGTGACCGGTTTGGCATGGACCAGTGTTGGGGGTGAGTTACTCACCATTGAGGCATCAATGATGCCCGGAAAAGGTAAGACGTTGCATACAGGGCAGTTGGGAGAGGTGATGCAGGAGTCAATCCATGCTGCTATGACAGTGATGCGTGGGCGCATGAAAATTTTTGGCTTAGCAGATGATTTTTATGAAAAATCAGATTTTCATATCCATGTCCCTGAAGGAGCAACCCCCAAGGATGGCCCAAGCGCGGGGATTGGTATGTGTGTCGCGCTCGTGTCAGTGGTGACGCATATTCCTGTCCGTGCTGCCGTTGCGATGACAGGCGAAATTACTTTGCGTGGTCAATTGTTACCGATAGGTGGATTGAAAGAAAAATTGTTAGCTGCGCATCGCGGTGGGATTAAGGAAGTGATTATTCCTGAAGAAAATCGTAAGGATTTAACAGAAATCCCACAAAATATTTTAAATCAAATTAAAGTACATCCTGTGAATACCATTGAAGAGGTATTGGAGCTGGCATTAGTGCGGAGTCCTTTTGTAGTGAGTCATCCTTTGGCTGTTATGCCAGAGGTAGTAGGGGATCCCTTGAATACGAGCGATATGCATTAGGGTTGTGGCACCATGAGCAACTATCCGGCTCTATAGCTGACTATTTTGAGATTTTCGAACAAGCTAGTCAGCTATAAGCGCTTCTTTAATCTTAAATGTGACGAGCTTTATGTGTTCTGAGACACGCCATTTGTGAAAAAATTATAACGATTCACCACAATCTCTGAATCTCGGAGAAACCATAGATTTGAGTGCAGGGGTCGTCCACAACCCTTTATACCGTATCCAGAAAATGCATTAATAATAAATTACGTTATCAGGGTTCAAAAAGCCACCCTTTGAACCACGTCTAAATTTTGTTGAAAAATACCCGTAAACGTTGATATCACGATTTATTTATACGACATTTTGTTCAATTATTGAATCAACATTGGGGCTTATCTCATTTTTTTATGATTTTGGTAGGCAATCATCTTTACATGAAAGTTAATAAAGCGTATATTGCGGACCGATTGTTGAATCAATTTTATTGAGGATGCTTAAGCATAATGACTCATAAATTGTAGTTTGACGAGAGTGGTTATATCTGCTTTAATCATGTCAGATCGAGTCGTTTGCTGGTTGCTAATTATTTACGTATGCAAACACAGCGATCCTTTTAGCCGATTACGATGTTGGTTAAAAAAAACAGAGTACGGATGACTAAACTACAAAGGGGAAAAAATGAATAAAAGTGAATTAATTGAAGCAATCGCTCATGGCGCAGGTATCACCAAAGTTGCTGCTGGTAAAATTGTTGAAGTGTTTACTCATACAATTACCCATGCTTTAACGAAAGGTGATCAGGTTGTCCTCCCAGGGTTTGGTTCTTTTGCTACGACTGTTCGTTCAGCTCGAACAGGCCGTAACCCACAAACTGGTAAAACCATTGAAATTAAAGCGTCACGTATTGCTAAGTTCAAAGCAGGAAAGAAGCTGAAGGAAGCAGTTGCACAAAAATAAGGTTTCGGGTGCTTAGCTCAGCTGGGAGAGCATCGCCCTTACAAGGCGAGGGTCGCAGGTTCGATCCCTGCAGCACCCACCACGAATGGGAGTGGTAGTTCAGTTGGTTAGAATACCGGCCTGTCACGCCGGGGGTCGCGGGTTCGAGCCCCGTCCACTCCGCCATTATAGTGCGCCTTAGGGCGCATTTTTTTTGTAAAGCACTACCGTTTATGGCCGTTAATGTGGTATTTTACAGTCGGTCAGACGTTTAATGTTAGAACGCCTATCGTTTTTATGGAATTCATTCATGCTTCAGAAGCTAAACGATCGTATTCAAGGGGTTGTCACCTGGGTTATTGTGGGGTTGGTCACTGTCACCTTCACTTTATTTGGATTGAGCTACTATATACAATCTCGTCAAGATACAGATATTAAGGTCCAAGTTAACGACCAGCGTATCACTAAACAAGCGTTTGAATTGAATTATCGCCGAATGAGTCAAATGCAAAATCCTAATTCGCTGACTACCGCGAATGAGAAAGCCTTAAAGCAACAAGTGTTATCAGAAATGATTGTCAATGCTGCGAGCGTTGCTGCGGCTCACTTAAATGGGTTTGAAATCGACAATCATCAAGCGACATCGGCTATTCTCTTAATTCCACAATTTCAAGAAGACGGACATTTCTCCACGTCGCGTTATACACAGGCCTTAACCAACGCGTTTTTTACACCCCAAACGTTCCAGCAAGAAGTTCGCCAAGGCATGTTGTTGAATCAACAACGATTTGCTTTGATCGGCACTGCTTTTGTACTGCCGGGCGAATTAGAGCAGTTTGTACGCTTATCCATGCAAACACGTGACTACGCACATGCGTTCATAAAAGCCTCTGAATTTAACGATTCGGTGGTCGTGTCTTCAGAAGAGATCCAGGATTATTATAATCGGCATAAAAATAAATTCTGTTCTAAAGAACAAGTCAGCGTGGCGTATATTCGATTGTCTTTAAAAGATATTAAGCAGCATATTAAGCTGCCGCCCGAAATGGTCGTACGGTATTACCAAGACAATAAAACCGACTACTTGAAACCCGCCCGCTGGAAATTAGCGTATATTCGTTTCCCATTAGACGAGCAAATGTCTGCGGATGCCCAAGAAACAGTGAAGCAGCGAGTAAACAACCTGTATCAGACTTTGCTTGCAGAGCCTCAAAAGTTTGACACGTTAGCTGAACAGCTTTCTGCCGAGAAGATCGCCGAGCATGGTATTGCACCGGTGGTGATTGCCGGACAGTCAGATTTAGACCAACAGTTAGTGAACTTAACCCAGCCAGGACAAATGTCTGCCCCTATTCGTACGAAATTAGGCTATGAACTTTTTCGTTTGATAGCTTACAAACCTGCAACTGCCAAACCTTTTTCTAGAGTAAAACCTTTAATTGTCGAGCAACTCATTCAAGAGCGTGCACAAAAGCGCTATTCTGATATGGCAGAGCGGCTTATTGATTTAAGTTATCAAAACCCAGACTCCCTCGATTTAGTAGCGGATTCTTTAAAAATGTCTGTTGCGCATACAAACTTGTTCTCTCGTGAGGGTGGTGAAGAAGAGTTAACCAAGAACGCGACGGTAGTTCAAGAGGCGTTTAGTCAAGATGTTATGGTTTACGGAAATAACAGTGAACCTATTGCTTTGGATACGGATGATGTGGTCGTGTTGAGGATACAGCAGCATATTCCTGCTGTATTACAAACCCTCGATCAAGTTAAAGACCGTATTACCACCGCTTTAATCCATAAAAAAGCCACAGAAGCCGCCCACGCTTTGGGCCAACAAATCATCGCGCGTACCGCCTCAGAAGCGGCTTTAAAATGGCATGCTGTTCATGACATTGGACGAGATTCGGATACGGGCGATAATCGTATCAATGAACTCGCATTTGGTTTGGCACATGTTGGTGATTACGATGGTGCTTCTTTGACTAATGGTGATTTTGCCCTCGTGAAATTGTTGCAAGTGTCTGATGGCAAAATGGATGAGCTAGACAAAGAACAAGTGGCAAATGTGATCCAACAAATAGAAGCCAGTTATGGTTTAATGGATTACGATTTGTATGTGAATCGGTTAATGGACCAAGCTAAGATTGTCAAACATTAAGTGTAGTATTGTTAACACTTTCTACTTATAGGATTGAGACTTACGGACAAACTTGGAGCTTCTGACGCTGGCATAATTGAATTTGAGCGTTTAGATGGCGCAATGGCTTCATAATTTTGACTAACGCGCCTCTCGCAAAATTGAGAATATTTTGACCGATTAGCAGCATGAAACTCTTTGAAAAATCACTTCAATCATTCAATGGTCAACACTGTATTGTCTATCCATTTTACTTCCAGATATAAGGCTAACAACTCTTGTTCCCGCCACGTGCCGCGCTTTATGCGCGGCACAATCCAGGGATCTTGTTTAATTCATAGAACCCGCTAACAAGTAGCGGGGCGCAGACGGTAGAGTTGTTGCGTCATGGAGCGCACCTTGGCTAACATGGATAGAATCCGATTTAGGTCGCTTCCTTTGTTGACGTGATCAAGACCCGAAAGTGATGGCCTTTCACCCAAAATATTCAAATCTATGGCGAACTTCTTCTTCCTACTGAAAATGTTGTTGAAGATGTTGAAGATGTTGAAGATGATGCCTCTTCTGAATGTATTACTTTGGCCGAAATAGTTATGCCACCACCCAGTATGTCGTTGATTTTTTTATCTAGCTTAGCCACATCTGAGTTAAGTTTGTCTTTGGCAGGCTTTTGAAGCCCTGTTTTTTGTTGATTCCAGGAATTTAACTTAATTTGTGCTATTCCTGGGGCGCTCCCTAATCGGCTCATGATTTCTGTTGCTGTTTTACTGGTAATATTTTGTTCCTTATCTTTAAAACCGGAGACATTAAACTTGATTTTATCGTCGGGTAATCCGGCCAGTCTTGCTGCAACATAGGCTTTTTCCATCAGTTTTTGGCGAAGTGTTTCATCCTGGCAATCGATGGTGATGGTGACTTTATCCTTGCCCCTGGCTATGAGCTCATTCATGATGGTCAATAAATCAGTTTCAAGTTGGTCATCATAGTACTGGTGATAAAGCGAATAGCTCATGGGTATGCTAATGGATACACCGGTTTCAGTATGCCTGAGTAACAGGCCACCAGGTGTAACTAGCTCATGCTTTTGATTATTGAGAAACTTCAGATAATCTGACCAAGCCGTTGCTGAGAGCCATGCGGATGAGCGTTCGGGCTTTGCTTCCAAATACGTTTTAAAATCAATGTCACGATATTTACGCGAATCGTTTTTGTTCGCTGCTATTCCCGCTGCTCCTGCAGTTAGGTTTTTGGAGGCTGGAAGTGCTTTAGAGTCGGTATGTTCCGCATATAACACTAGGTTGCAAAGCTCCTTTTCTGCTTGGTCCACTTTTTTTCCAAAGATCGCTCTCAAGCTTGGGACGGCTTCATCTTTGTCGGTGGTTGCAGGCGTGCCTTTTTCGTAAAGAGTGTCTAATTCGGCTTTTGCTTTATCGAACGACTCTTGGATGAGTTTTTTTACTTCGTTTTTCATGTTATTGAGTTCTTCTGGTGCCGGCAATCGACTAAGAACATTTAAATTGTCCAAATAGCCATCTACTCTTTCAAGCTGGATCTTACTATCAGTCTCCATTTGTTTGATCAGTTTAAAATATTGATCATCAATGTAAGCAACAATGACTCTAGGATTATTTTCTTGGTCTTCTTTAAGTAAATCTAATACAATCTTCATGCGTTCTTTAAAATCGTCAAGGTCAACGCTAGGTTTACTCAGTAAGTAGTCTTCTGCAGTTTTGCATAGGGTAATTCTAGTTTTTTTTTGTTCATCAGTTAAATCGGCATTAGCGTTTATTTGTTTTTTAAGCTCTGCAAGACCGGGTGTTTCGCTACCTATTGTCTTTAATTGTGCTGTGATGCCGTTTAACCATTTCTCGACAGGTTCCTCGAGACCTTTGACTTTAATGCTTCCTTCATAATCTGCAAGGATTTTCGCTTGTGCCTTAGGAGAGTGAAGCTGTTCGCAAGTGACATCCCTATGAAAGCCATCGCCAATCCCGGTAACCTTAGTCAGATAATTAACGGCAAGAAGAATCGGTGTTCGTGCTGCCAAAGAAAGTAATTTGTCTTTAATGTTTCGAGGTACCTCTGCCATGGCTCGTTTCCTTAATCAATACAAATGATTTACGTCTAATTATAGCATATTTAGCTACAATCATAATACTAAGGAAGGCCGCCAGGCAAGGTGGGTACCTGTGCATATCTGGGATATCAGTAGACGATTAGAATGTTATTCTCAAATAATGTTCAAATTTAAACCTCTCGCGGCTTGTCCGCGGCATCCATGAATCCCAATTGTTGGGCCCTGCTCAAAAAGCGCCGGATGGTGTGTTTACCAAGCAGGTATAGCGGCACCCGCAAAGATATTTTTAGCCTTATCGAGGACAGCCTGACTATGTAATGCCTCAACGAGCTGATGAATTTGTTCTTTTTTGGTGCTGGATTGTTTGATTACAATCAAATTGGCATAAGGAGAAGACTTGTCTTCGGTGAATAAAGCATCGCGTTTCGGATTAAGGCCTGATGGTATGGCGAAATTGGTATTGATAACGGCAATATCGACATCGGCTAATACTCGCGGTAATTGAGCGGCATCCAGCTCACGAAATTGATAATGGTGCGGGTTATATTTGATATCGTATAACGTTGCCGAGTGGGTGTGTTTGAGTTGAATCAATCCTGCATTTTGCATTAACAACAGCGCTCGCGCCTCATTGCTGGGGTCATTGGGGATTGCGAAAACCGCGCCCGCTGGAATCGCTTTGATGGACGATATTTTTTGGGAATAAATAGCCATGGGGTACAAAAATGTTT